>JAHEMZ010000089.1 GCA_024643385.1 Flavobacteriaceae bacterium
TAATTGAAACGACCTTGCAGCTTTCACCAACGTATACAGTCAGCTTTTTTTCAACTGTCAATAACAAACTAAATCATTGTCAGCTTAATTCAAATTGCATCGAGCAACTATGTTTTGTAACTTGTTATAGTTTAAAATTTATTGTCTTTATCCGGAATACGCCCCCTGCCAAACGATAGCTCATTTGTATTATTTCCCGAATCCCGGTACTTGCGAACCAGCAAATCCAAAGGGCTCTGAACATCCGCCAAATCATGACTCCGAACGTGGGTATAGATCATGGTGGTCTCCGGCTTGCTGTGCCCTAATAATACCTGAATATAACGTAATCCCGTTCCACTCTCCAGTAAATGGGTGGCATAACTGTGCCGCAACGTATGGGGCGATACCGACTTACGTATGTTAGCTAATCTACAACTTTCTTTTAAAAATGCGCGCACACTGGTAGCAGAATAGCGTCCGCCCTTGATGCCTTCCACAAAATAAACTTGGGGCTGGTAGGCATCATAATAGGTTTTTAACAACGGGATCACACTATCAGCCAATTGAGTATAGCGATCTTTATTCCCCTTTCCGCTTTTAATATGCAACAATTTCCGCTCAAAATCAAAAGCACTTAATTGAAGATCGATCAACTCTCCTACACGTAATCCCGAACTGTACAAAAGCGCAATAATGGCCTTGTGTTTTAAATTTCGGGTCACTTGTAAAATCCGCATCACCTCCTCCATACTTAATACCACCGGCAATTTCCGTTGCCTCTTGGGTCGGGTAATGCGCTCCGGATCAATAGCACATTTAGGATAGAAAAAAGCAAAATGCTTTAAGGCACTTACCAATTGTCGATGGGTACTTATGGAATATTGATGCTGCTTTACCGCCCATTCAATATAAAGTCGAACCGATTCCCCGTCCAAACTTTCGGGATCTTCCTCCTTGTGAAGTTGTAAAAAGTCTTTGATAAAGCTTAAATACACACTAAGTGTACTGGCACTGTAGCGCTTGCCGATCAGATAGCTCTCAAAATAGTTCAATAATTCCTTCTTGTCTTTAGGCAAAAGAGCTCGACGTTGGGCCTGTGCGGTCTGCTTATGTTGTTCCTCCTGTCCTTCGTAGACCAAAGTAACATCCTTCCACCCGAGAATATGAGCTTCCAGTTGCCGGGACAACACGACTGAATACGGCACATAAAAACAGCCATTACTTTGGCTCCAACGTATTCCGGGAAATGCCTTTAAATGCTCTTTAAACTGAAAATGAAATGGAAAATGAATAAAAATACAGGGAACACCCCGATGCTCCCCCCGTTGCAGTGATACACAAATCATAAATGAATAAGATTAAATAAACGGGGAGTCCAAGTAAAGATACTAAAAACTCCCAATTCCAAATCGCAGTTGTGGGTTCATAGTTCTCGGTTCTCGGTTCTCGGTTCTCAGTTATTCCTTTCACCTTACCCTTTATACACCCTGCTCACTGCTCACTGCTCACTGCTCACTTCACGCAACTCCCTCCTTTCCATCAAAAAACCGCCCGGCTGCAACGAAGTAGCCAAGCGGTTTCCACTAAATAACCAACCAAAAGTTATTGTACTAAAAGCACCGGAATTTCTTCCGGGAGATATGTAAAAAACGCCCTGCTCTGCGATTGATTGTGTTGCAGTTATTAATCTATTGTTAAAGTTTTTTACACCCTAAAAAATTCCCTTTCTCTCCTTCACTTTTGAAAGCAGAATGATAATTAACGAAGTCAATTTTCGAAGTTGCCGTCCGAATTATGTATTTTTGAGATTCACACACGATTCTTATGACAGCACAACCTAAATTTGCAGTATTTGGAGGCGGAAGTTGGGCCACTGCCCTTGTCAAAATGCTCTGTGAAAATCTGGACGAAGTGGGATGGTATATGCGTAGTGAACTCACCCTGGAATACATCCAAAGAGAACAACACAATCCTAATTATTTAAGCTCTGTCGAATTCAATGTCGAAAAACTGAAGCTTAGCAGCGATATCAATGAGTTAGTTGCCTATGCCGATTATCTTATCTTCGCCATTCCCTCAGCATTTCTCGAAACAGAATTAAAAAAGATAACAACTTCCTTGAAAGGGAAGATCATCTTCTCCGCCATCAAAGGGATCGTGCCGGAGAGCAGCCTCATTGTAGGCGATCATTTCTTTACCCACTACCAAATTCCCTTTGAAGACATTGGTGTGATCACCGGACCTTGTCATGCCGAAGAAGTTGCGTTGGAGCGACTCTCTTATCTTACCATTGCCTGTGCCGATGAAAAGAAGGCAAAATTAGTCGCCAATGCCCTTAGCTGCGAATACATCAAGTGTACCACCAGCGACGACGTGATGGGGACAGAATATGCCGCCATGCTGAAGAATATCTATGCCTTAGGTGCGGGAATTGCCCATGGTTTGGGCTATGGTGATAATTTCCAGAGTGTGTTGATGAGCAACGCCATACGGGAAATGAAACGCTATGTGAAAAAGGTCCATAAGATGAAACGGGACATCAATGGATCGGCCTATCTGGGAGATCTGTTGGTTACAGGGTATTCCACTTTCAGCCGCAATCGAATGTTTGGCACCATGATCGGAAAAGGCTATACCGTAAAAAGTGCCATGATGGAGATGAGCATGGTTGCTGAAGGATATTACGCAACCAAGAGTGCTTATGAACTCAATCAGGCCAGAGGAAAAAAGATGGCAAAAACTCCCATTATCAATGCCGTTTATGCTGTTTTATATGAAGGAAAATCTCCTAAGAAGGTCTTCAAAAAACTTACCGAAAAACTAAATTAAGCGCACTATTTTATCATAGGTCTGATTGTTAAAATCGCATTAAATAATCGTTAAAACTCCGATTTTTTCGATGTAATTGGTTTTTTAATAGTTTTTTAACATATCTTTAACCGACTAACTAACTCTTTTAACTTTATGAATACCAACAAACTATTGTGGTTGCTACTGTGTTTTATGAGCATTACCCTCTCCGCACAAGAAACAACCAAAGGGGAAGCCAATGCCGTGGAACCTTCTTCCGTAAACTTAGAAAAGCTCATTCAACAAAGAAGTCCCGACTACGTCATTACCAGTGAAAATGTAAGTCGCCTTTCGGGTATCAGAAACGTTTATCTCCGCCAGGCGATCAATGGATTAGAAGTCTATGGCACGGAATCCAGTGTGCATTTGGATCGTTCCGGTAAAGTAGTGGTGAGCCACAACAAATTCTTAAATAATGTGAATGCGACCGTTAAAAGTTCAGCAGTGGGTTTATCCGCAGAACAGGCCATCGCCTCCGTTGCTTCGCAAATGAAATATAAGTTATCCAATCTTCAGCAAGTAAAAAATGAAGGTGGTCTGAACAAAAAAGCGCTTTATAATAACGCAGGAATTTCATTGTCCCCTATCCCTGTCAAATTAATGTATTATTACAAGGAAGGACAAGGAACAAGAATGGTCTGGGAACTGTCCGTTCAAGAAACAGAGGGAACCGACTGGTGGAATTTCAGAGTGGATGCTGCCACCGGTAGAATTATTGACAAAAATAATTTTAGCGTGAATTGCAATATTTTTGACAATCATGTTCATGATCATACTGATTTAAAAGTAGCATCCTTTGTAGGCCCTCTAAACGAGTGTGATGAGGAATTGACCGATGTAACGCACGATCTTCAAAATGCTAATAATGCTGTAAATTCTTCTCTGGTAGGAGCCTACAGAGTGTATGCGATGCCAACAGAATCTCCTAATCACGGAGGTCGTACCCTCGTGTCCAATCCGGACGACCCGAATGCATCACCCTTCGGCTGGCATGATACCAATGGTGCCGCCGGTGCCGAAGATACACGCACTATCGGAAATAATGTGTATGCACAGGACGATATCAATGGCAATAACGGCACCGATGGTTTTAAACCTGATGGAGGAGCCGGTTTAAATTTTGATTTCCCTATAGATCTTACGATGCCCCCTAACACGAATTTAAGTCCGAATATCACCAACCTCTTTTATTGGAACAACATCATACATGATGTGGTCTATCAATATGGATTTGATGAAGCCGGCGGAAATTTTCAGGTGAACAACTACGGAAATGGAGGCCTTGGAGCAGACAGCGTTTTTGCCGATGCACAAAACCCGGGAAATTGCAATGCCAATTTTGGAACCCCTCCGGATGGTAGCAACCCCAGAATGCAAATGTTTTTGTGCAATATTTCAACTCCATCACATGATGGTGACTTGGATAATATGGTTATTGTGCATGAATATGGGCACGGGATCTCTAATCGACTCACGGGTGGCCCTGCAAATACAGGGTGTTTAAATAATTCTGAACAAATGGGTGAAGGATGGAGCGATTGGTATGGTTTAATGTTAACTATGGAAGCCGGAGATGCAGGAACGGATTCTAGAGGCGTAGGAACCTATTTATTTGGCCAACCCATAAATGGCCCCGGTATCCGACCGTTTCCTTATGACACAGACCTTGCCGACAACCCTCAAACCTACGACGACATTAAAACGGCTGCTATCCCTCATGGAGTAGGCTCTGTATGGTCCACCATGTTGTGGGAAATGACCTGGGCATTAATTGATGATTACGGATTTGATACTGATTTTTACTATGGTACCGGAGGAAATAACATTGCTTTGGCCTTAGTGACCG
>JAHEMZ010000090.1 GCA_024643385.1 Flavobacteriaceae bacterium
ACCATCCACTTTTCCGCTGATTCCATCCCAATTCCTGGTTCTCCTGACACTTTTGTAAAATTGTTCCTGCCTTCGGAGACCATGACCCCTGACAAACTATCTTTATTTAACTATGGCCTAAATACATTGGAATTTTTTGATAAACCGACCAGGTTTCAAAAAACTATAAGTCCGAATGAAGAGTGTCTTTTCTATGTAGAAGCGTTCTTTTATCAGACAATTAGCATACCCGAAAATTGGAATAGAGGGGGCAATCGAGCAGAATTTGTATTAAAGGGACAAGACCTTTTATTTAGAATGCCACCACAAATTGATTCACTTCTCTGCGGACAGATTATTATTAAAGAATGAGGTAGTATTTGTGCGACATCCATTATAGCTTGGAGAAAAAAACCAGCCACCAACAACGGCTATAACACATAGTGGCTGATGTGCTTGCTGCGCAAGCGGTGAGCAGTGATCCCGTCCCGTCCCGATAGCTATCGGGAGCTATCGGGAGCTATCGGGAGTGAGCGGTAAGCAGAAAAATAGTTACTAACTGATAAAAATGGACCGTCAATCCCGCTACGATGAGTTAGCCAGAGCCGATGTGCTTCATCCCGAGTACTCGGGACAAACCGCTAACCAATGAAATTGCTGCAATGCAGTTTTGCCCGGCAAAACCAAACGTCTGGCAGACATTTGATGGAAGCATCCCGAAGGGCTACATAGATTTTAAAATAATACTTGTTTACCAGAAAACAAAATGTTTACATTAGGCTATGATAAAGTTTTTTCGCAAAATACGCTACGACCTTATGGAGAAAAATAAAACAGGCAAATACTTTAAATATGCCATTGGTGAAATTGTACTGGTGGTCATTGGGATTTTGATTGCGTTGCAAATTAACAATTGGAATACCCATAGAATTGAGCGATCAAAAGAAGATAGTTACTTGGTTAATTTAAAACAAGATTTAAATAATCAAATGCAGATGATAGAAAGGAATCTTAGTGGTGAGGAATTTATCTATAACAGTCTAACTAAAGTTAAAAGCAACTTTGAAAAATATAAAAAATTCAGAGCCGTAAAAGAGGATATCGTCTTGATTTCTTCAATGAATGATAGATATACATTTACAATTACTAGTCCTTCTTATACGGAACTTTTATCCACGGGAAATTTAGATTTAATTACCGACAAAACTTTTAAAACAGAAATGGTCAAATATTACGAAGATTTAGAACTTACAAGTCAGGTTATTCAGAATAATAATGACCATAAGGATAATGTAGTTAATCCTATGGCACTTTCTATTCTTGAAATTATTGGTGGCTCGGAACCAGAGTCAGTTTACAAAGGATTAACTTCCACTTTTGACAATTATGAAACACCAGCAGAAGTTATGGCCATTATTAAGACCAATATTTCCAAACCAGAAAATCAATTAATACTATTAAATATGATACGCTTCAGAAGAATGGTTGCTCATACTCATATTATCAGACTGAAACTTGCGAAAGTACAAACCGAAAAATTATTAAATCTTTTACAATTAAATAATAAATAACATAAGCCTGCCGGCAGGCAGGTTCGCTTTGCTCGTTTCCTAATTTGAATTCATTTCAATTGACTATCTTTCCGTCAAGATGAAAAATATGTGGCTCGATTCTCGTGTCTCGCCATATAATAATTTATAAACAATGATAACAAGGGGTTTATTTTCCTATACGTATTTGTTGGTAATCGTATTGTTTTTGTCACCTTATTATATTCATGCCCAAAAAAATGTCAACTTCTTGGATGTTTTTTATGAAGCCCTATCAAAAGATAGCACAGAAAAATTAGTATATAATTTAACAGCTAGAGAGTTTGTACTGGACAACTATGAACAACTGTACATTAGTCCAAAGACAATTATAGCAAAGTACCCAGATGCAAAGCGATATCTAGTTAAGGATAGTCTTTTCATTATAAAGTGCGATATACAACTGGGAGGAAAAATAATGGACCTTTCAACAATTGATCCCAAGATTGAGTTTAAGAATATGATTTTTCAAAAATTAGAAATGAACCTTAATTTGTATTATAAAACACTGGCCAATGAGGTGTTTTTTGGTTCCGCCTTAAGTTTCGAAAATGTCAGCGCAAAGTCATTCATTACATTTTCTAACAATTTTCAACTCTACTTTAATGATTCTGATTTTCAAAGAATACACTTAGGTGCGGGGGTAGAATGCCCTGGAGTATTTATCACCAATTCGAAAATCGATTACATTACAATAAACCATACTCAAACACATTCCATTGTGTTGAAGAACAATAAAATTAATCGTCTTAAAATAACTGGTTCTGAAATAAAAAAGGAACTTAGAATAGAAGAGAACATATTTGACCCTTTAAAAGATGGTGAGCCCGTTTCGTTCTTAATTGACGCCGAAATAGAGTATTTATATTTAACAGATAATCACTTTCTAAAAAGCGAACAGCATCAAGAGGTTAGAATTATTCCTTCAGGTGCTTCCGTCAATATTTCCAATAACCGCTTTGAGGAACACCTGCATCTAGGAAATAAAACCCGATCTTTTTTCGAAGTAAAGGGGAATAATTTTTCTACGGTTTGTTTGATGGCTTCTTTGCCTCAAACTCCTCAGAACTATGTTTCCATTAAGTGGGAGGATCTGAGTAATAAAATGGTTTGGAAACCCAATTTAGAAGATAGCATCTATTTTGGCAAGACAGATAAGGAATTGGCTGATGCGTTTAATTTCAATAATTTAATTAGCAGCTACGGAAAGTTAATTGACGTATATAAAAACAATCGCAACATCGTCGATGCTAATAAGGTCTATTTAGAAATGAAGCTTTTCGAACAGCAACGATTTAAACACATTTATAAAACTGAAGGGGGTTCTATTAATTATTTCCGGTTAAAGTTGCATCAATTATTAGCTGTCTTTACAAGGCATGGAACCGACCCTGCTCAGGCTATCACCGCTTCGGCCTGGTTGATTGTCCTCTTCAGTTTTATTTATTTCTTTTTCCCTTCCGATTGGGATGTCAAGTCAAAACCACAGATGATTTCCGATTTTAGAACTTTTGTTCAAAAGAACGAACATGGCTATTTTAAACCCTTTTTACGTTTAAGCCAAGGCGTTATTATCAGCATGTTTAATGCTTTAATTTTGAGTGTAAATGCTTTTGTCACTCTGGGTTTTGGAACAATCCCGACAAAGGGGTTGGCGAAACATATTTGTATTTTGGAAGGGTTATTAGGGTGGTTTTTATTAAGTTTATTTATTGCGTCGTTGTTAAACCAAGTATTGTTTTGAATTGCTATTTAAAATACGTTCCAAAAAAACCAGAGGCATAATTCTAACAGAAATCATTAACCTTCATTACACCTTCACAGAAGCTACAAGCGCAAAAACTATAACAAACCGAAAAACCAATGATATTGCTGTAATGCAGTTTTGCTTGGCAAAACCAAACATCTGGCAGATGTTTGGTTGAGATACCTCCCGAGTACTCGGGACGGACAAATTAAATGTTTAAATTAGGCCATGATAAAGTTTTTTAGACGTATTCGCTACGACCTTATGGAAAAAAACAAAACTGGTAAGTATTTAAAATATGCTATAGGCGAAATTTTGCTTGTAGTGATTGGAATTTTGATTGCTTTAAGCATTAACAATTGGAATGAAAACAGAAAACTAAAATCAAAATCACTTGATTATCTGCAACGTCTAAGGATCGATCTTGATAATGTGTTAGAAGATGTAAACGGCTCCGTCACGGATACAGATCAGAAATACCATCAAGCTTTATTGACTTTAGAGGCATTGGAAACAAAGAAACTTCTACCCACTCAACGTGAAGATTTTGAAAATTATTTAAAGCGATACTTTCAATTTCAAATTACTATTCAAAATACAGTTGCTTATAATGAAATGCTGAGTTCGGGCGATTTAGGGCTAATTAAAAACGACTGGTTGAGGACAGCATTTTCGAACTTATCTGATAGCCGTGATTTTATTACAGAAGTAAATCAAAGCAATCATAGCGCTTACAAAAATAACATGCAATTAATTGAAAAGCACGTCCGATATCATGTTCAAAATATAGATACAGATTCAACAAAAATAAAAGTTACATATGACTTTGACGCTATGGCCAATGATGACCTTCTTGTTAATCAAATTTCAAATCAAGTCTATACTTGGTGGGATATTTTAAGAATGTATAAACGTTATCAAAAAGACGTCAACATCGTAAAAGATAGTATCCTAATAGAGCTAAATAAATTTAACTAAATAATTGACAAGAATAACAACAACGTGTGCTTGCCCAGCACAAGTAGTGAGATGTGAGACGTGAGACGTGAGACGTGAGACGTGAGCTTGCCTGCCTCTGGCAGGACGTGAGACAAAAATAAAATATTTCTTAGAAGGTCTTCCTCCTGATCTAAAATGCGATAACTTCAATTAGGTGTTGGTTTTAATTGAACTTCCCTATTCCAAAAAAACCTATCTTTCGTTAAATTGATGCAACGTGATAAAATTCTTTAGACGAATTCGCTACGACCTTATGGAGAAAAATAAAACAGGTAAATAC
>JAHEMZ010000048.1 GCA_024643385.1 Flavobacteriaceae bacterium
GATCCTGAAATCCAAGCACCAGAGGATTACACTATTTGTAATGATGCTTTCCCAACTAGTTTAGATGCTACTTGGACGGATAATTGCGCAGAAGGTGGATCCCTTAACTCAGGGGCTCCGGTGATCACAAACTTTGAATGTCGTCAAGAGGCAGTTTATACTTTCTATGTGGAAGATAACTGTGGAAATGATGCTACAGAGACAGTAACAGTCACCAGAGAGTTCGATAAATACGAAAATTGCCAAACGGCGTTTGGTAGATTGAGTCCTGAGAACCCACCATCACAATGTTTCTTGAGCGATCCCGATTATAACTTCAATCGTTGGGGATGGACCAATTACATTGCACAAGAAGGAACCTATGAATTGGAACTTTGGGCAGGTGCTGCACATTGTGAAACCGAGCGAGGTGACTATGTGGGAACAGTAACTGTTGAATATGCAGGCGGTGAAGTAAGTGTAACTTACAACTTGAACGATCCATTTGTAATGACGGAAGCACATATAAATATAGGTTGTGATAAATATGCAGTGGACCCGAATGGTGATGTCACCGTTGCCCCTGGACAATACAACTTTAATTTAGGTGCATTAGATCATGTTCAAAACTATTCCTTAGAAGGAGTAGCGGTTGACGGTCCTTTCTGGATCATCGCTCATGCGGTGACTTGTACTGAACTATGCAGATGTTCTGTATCGGATGACGAAGGTGGTTCACAAAACAGTGAACTTGATCCTATCGATTGTACAGAGACCATTTTGGATGATACTAAGTTAGATTGGAATCTAGATTTCTCTACGCATCCTGTACCATTCAATGATAACCTGTTTGTAGAGTATAGCTACGATTACAGCAGTGAGATCAGGATCCAGGTATTCGATGTGAAAGGAATGCTGGTTCAGGAAGTGACTACCCACCATACAGCGGGAAGTCAGACTGTAACTAAGTTAGATCTATCCGGCGTTGAAAATCAGATGTTATTTATAAAAGTAATTACTGATCGAGGCGTGGGAATGAAGAAAGTAGTTTCAAATAATTACAGAAAAAGAAACTAACTAACCAATTAAAAAGGAAAAAGGGTAGCCATTGGCTACCCTTTTTTTATTACTTTCATTCATCAATTGATCTCCTGCGTGTCATCAATTGAATCCTATTAGGTTGCCGTGGAAAAACTCATTCAGAAACAAAAAGACTTCTTTCATTCCGGACAAACGCTGCCCTATGCATTCCGTATAAAGCAACTTGAAACCCTTGAGTCTGCTTTACGCGACAATGAAAAATTATTTGAGGAAGCGATCTATAACGATTTTAAGAAATCATCCTTTGACACTTTCACCACAGAACTAGCCCTGATCTACTCGGAAATAAAGGAGGTGAAGCGAAATCTTCACGCATGGATGCGACCCAAAGGAGTTCCGAATAACCTGATCAACTTTCCGGGGAAAAGCTATATTCTGCAGGAACCCCTGGGCGTTACCTTGGTGATAAGTGCCTGGAACTACCCTTTTTTATTATTGTTTACGCCTGCTATTTCAGCAATGGCTGCCGGGAACACAGTGGTGCTAAAGCCCAGTGAAATCCCATCCGCAACGGCTAAGGTCATTGATGCCATCATTACGGCCTCCTTTGATCCGCAATATGTAGCCGTAGTCCAAGGGGGTGTTACAGAAACTACGCAACTGCTGAAACAGGATTTCGATAAGATCTTTTTTACCGGGAGTACACAGGTAGGTAGAATCATCTATAGAGCTGCTGCGGAAAAACTCATTCCGGTCACCCTGGAACTGGGAGGTAAATCGCCTGCTATCGTTACGCCTTCCTGTAATTTGAAAATGACAGCCAAACGATTGGTCTGGGGAAAATTCCTCAATGCCGGTCAAACCTGTGTAGCACCGGATTATGTGTTGGTCCATGAATCTATGGAGCCATCGTTTCTAGCCACTTGCAGGCATGAAATTGAAAAAGCGAAATACGCCTTTGACAATGATAATTATTGTCAGATCATTAACGATGCCAATTTCAAACGACTCGTGGCACTTATCGATAAGGATAAAGTTTATAGCGGAGGAACCTTTGATGCGGCAACACGTTACATCGCACCCACACTACTTCGGCATATCTCTTTTGAAGATAAGATCATGAAGGAGGAAATATTTGGTCCGATACTTCCCGTGCTGACCTACACAAATTTTACCGAGGCCCTTCAGCAAATTAAAAGTCTTCCCAAGCCTTTATCAGCGTATTTGTTTAGTGAAAGTAAAAAGGAGAAGAAAGAAATGCTTCAAACCGTATCTTTTGGTGGGGGAGCCATCAACGACGTGGTCATGCATCTTGCCAATCCCAATCTTCCTTTTGGAGGGATAGGTGCCAGTGGTATGGGTAGTTACCATGGAAAGGCCGGCTTTATGGCTTTCAGTCATCAGAAAAGTATCCTTCAGAAAGCAAATTGGTTGGAATTGCCCTTGAAATATTCACCTGTAAGTGCCAAAAAACTATGGTTCATTCGTCAGGTGTTTAAATGGTAGATTCACTCCAATTCAAAAAAATATAATAACTTACGTCATCAAAATCCATGAACCATGAAATATTTTCTCAGCCTAGTTTTGTTCAGTATTTCAACCGCTTTTATCGCACAGGTTCGGTTTCAGGCAAAACCTGACCCGGCCTTTTATCCGGAACGATCGGTAGTTACGCAAATTGTTGCCAATATAGCATACCAAGGCTATGATGAAGCACAAGCCTATTTTGGAGAAGGGGAATACGAGGTGTTTTTAGACTTGGTAGATGGAGTTCTGGACCAACCGATCATTCTCCTGGATGGCTTTGATCCGGGAGATTCAAGGGATATTGGTGCTTTGTATGCCAGCTTAACTTTTGGCGGTCAGAATTTGGCGGATATTTTACGCGCGGAAGGTTATGATATCGTGATCCTGAATGCGCCTCAATATACAACCAACGGCAAGGATATCGACGGAGGGGCCGATTATATTCAACGAAATGCGATGGTATTAGCGGCGCTGATCGAAGAGATGAATGCTCAAAAAGTAGGTGATGCTGAATTGGTGATCATTGGTCCTAGTATGGGCGGACTGATTGCCCGCTATGGTCTGGCTTATATGGAAGCGAACAGCCTGCCACACGAAACACGATTGTACATTTCTTTTGATTCACCCCATAAAGGCGCCAATATTCCTATCAGTCTTCAATATTTAATTAATTACTTCGCACAAGAAGTGGGAGATCCAACCGCATTGGCGATTGTAGACGGCGTCTTGAACTCTCCAGCCGCCAAGGAAATGTTGGTAGATCAATTATTAGGTCATTTATTAGCGGGATCCACCTTTGAACAGGATCCAACCAAGCTTTTACCCGCAGGGGCACCTGACTTTCGTGATGCTTTCCAAGCAGAACTGGATGATCTTGGTTTTCCGCAACAGGTGCGAAATGTGACCATGATCAATGGAAGTGGAAATGATACGACCAACGGGGTGCCGGGGGCGGAAATTGTCAATACAAACCTAACCATTGATGCTTTAACAGACGTAGATGTTGCTTTGTATTTTACGCCGGAAGCCAATCAGACCAATACAGTTACGGATGTTACCGTTAACTTTATTGGAATTCCTGTGGCTACTTTCGCAGCGGATGCAGAATCCCCATCCACAACGGATGGAGTAGATAGCTCTCCGGGTGGAACGGCCAGTATTTCTGAGGTGCTGGGCGATGGTGGAGGAAATCCGGTATTGATCGAATTCATCGAAGCCTTACAGCAAGATATCTATTCATTTATTCCTACCATGAGTGCTTTGGCCATCGATACGGATAATTGGTACGGTACGCCCAATCTCGGAAATTCACCCTTTGTCAATTTTTATATCCCGAATGAAAACGAACCACATGTAACTGTAACAGCCGCAAGCGCTCAGTTCGCTTTGGATGAGATACGTCAAAACCTAAGTATTGCAGACCATGAAATAACTTCTTCTTATGTACTGATAAAGAACCCGGTGGAATCAACTATTAATCTGGCGTTGAATACCCAAACCGTTGCAGAGCGTTTAGTGGCCACGGTGTATAATCTTTCGGGCCAAAGGGTCATGGAAAAACAATGGCAGCAACCTACGGGTGAACTGGTTTGGCCACATAACTTGGCAGGCGGGTTTTATGTGCTGCAATTAAATGATGGAGCGACAATCTGGTCAATCAAGATGTTGGTAAAGTAATAGTGCTTCGATTAAAGTACTAATTATCTGTGGTGGTAAGGTTCATTTTTTAAAATAGACAAGCCCCGGTAGAGTTGTTCGACGAAAAACAAACGCACCATCTGGTGATTAAAGGTCATGGCAGAAAGTGATATTTTGCCAGTGGCCTTTTGATAGACCTCCTCACTGAATCCGTAAGGACCGCCAATGACGAACACCAGGTTTTTGATCCCGCTGTTCATTTTTTTCTGAAGGTATTTTGAAAAGGCGATCGAATCATAGGATTTGCCATTCTCATCCAACAAGATCAGCTGGTCGGTAGGTTGTAACTTTTTTATTATTTCCTCGCCTTCTACCTGTTTTTGCTGCACTTCGGAAAGACTTTTTATATTCTTGATATCTGGAATGATCTCAAAATTAAAGTTCACGTAATGTGAAACCCTTTTTGAATAGTCATCTATCAGATTTTGAAGATTTCTATTATCGGTTTTACCTATGGCCAGCAAGGTTATTTTCATTTGGTAAATATACTATTTCGATCGTAAAAGCCGAGAAGAACGATCGATTTTAGAATTTATTCATTAAGATTTGCTTTTCCCGTTTCCGGCTTTCGGTTCGGACTTCTTTTTAGTATTTTAGCATAAATTGTCCGTTCATGATCTCCAAGAAACAATTTGAGAAAGAAATAGCGATCATTATTGCCAATGCCATTCGTGAGGATGTGGGTTCCGGCGATCACAGCTCTTTGGCTTGTATCCCGGAAGAAGCACAGGGAAAGGCTCAATTACTGGTAAAAGATACGGGGATCATCGCCGGAGTCGAGTTTGCTCGTCAGGTATTTGATTATGTGGATCCCGGATTGAAAATGGAGATCAAAATGAAGGACGGTACCCCTGTTCAGCACGGGGATATTGTATTTTATGTTTCAGGGAGCTCCCAATCGATCCTGAAATCGGAGCGGTTGGTATTGAACGCCATGCAGCGCATGAGCGCGATTGCCACCAAAACGCAGGAATACGTAAAACTATTAAAAGGAACGAAAACAAAAATATTAGATACACGAAAAACCACGCCCGGGATCAGAGCCTTGGAAAAATGGGCCGTAAAGATAGGAGGAGGTGAGAACCATCGGTTTGCCTTGTACGATATGATCATGTTAAAGGATAATCACATCGATTTTTGTGGAGGGATCACCAAAGCCATCAACCAGACAAAAGCCTATTTGAAAGTAAATCGATTGAATTTAAAGATCATCGTGGAGGCTCGTAATTTAGAGGAAATAAAAGAGATCCTTGATAATGAAGGGATCCATAGGATCCTGATCGATAATTTTAATTATGAAGACACCCGAAAAGCCGTAGCCATGATCGGTGACCGATGTCAGACGGAATCCAGTGGGGGGATTACTTTAGATACTATTCGCAACTATGCCGAATGTGGTGTGGATTATATTTCCAGTGGGGCACTCACACATTCGGTGTACAATATGGACCTTAGTCTAAAAGCAATTTCATGAGTGTTGAAGTAGAGGAAAAGTTGATGAAGATCCCTATCGTGCGGAATCTTGTACGTTTGTTACAGCTGATCAAGTTACCCGGATTCGGTGGATTTTCCCTGTATGATCTGTTGGAAACCTATACAATGGGTATCATCAAGGGCACCTTTTCGTCCAGGGCAAGTTCCATCGCCTATAGCTTTTTCATGGCCATCTTTCCGTTCTTGTTATTTATATTGAATGTGATCCCCTATATACGAATATCGCATTTTCAATCTCGATTCCTGACTTTCGTGAACGACCTCATGCCTGCTCAAACACACGATTTTTTCTATCCTGTGATCGAGGATATTGCCTTGAATCCCCGAAGTAGTTTGCTCTCCTTTACTTTTGTGCTGACTTTAGTCCTAACAGCCAATGGAGTGAATGCTATTTTCAGTGCTTTTGAATATTCTTTCTATGTCACCATCAACCGCGGATTCTTTAAACAATATCTAGTTTCATTGATAGTGGCGATTTTCTTAGCCATTCTTCTATTGGTAACGGTAGGTGCGATTTTATATGGGGAGTATTTGATCAACTTCTTAAAGGCAGACGAATTCATTCAGAACGATATCTTTTGGATCGGGGTGCTACAGTATGGTTTGTTTGCGATCATGTTGTATATCGTCATCGCCACCTTATATCATTTTGGGGTAAAAAAGGGAAGTAAGACCAGTTTCTTTTCCATTGGAGCGCTAGTCACTACCTTATTGTTTTTATTGACCACCTATTTCTTTGGAGTGTACATTAATAACTTTTCCAAATACAACGAACTGTATGGTTCTATTGGTGCCTTATTGATCATGATGGTATACATTTGGATCAACTCCAATTTACTGCTCCTTGGCTTTGAACTGAACGTGTCGCTTCGAAGTCTAAAAGAAAAATGTAATTGATGGCCGTGTATTTTATCGATGTCATCTTGCCCATTCCTTTACGTCAGGCATTTACTTATCATGTAAATAAAGACGAAGCTGCTTTTCTGAAACCGGGAATGCGGGTAGCCGTTCCTTTTGGGAGATCAAAGGTATATACGGCTTTGGTCTATCAAGTACATCAAAGCGAACCCAATAGTTACGAGACCAAGTCTATCGATCAAATTTTGGATGAAAGTCCGATCGTTCCTGCGGTTCAATGGAAACATTGGGAATGGATCGCCGAATATTATATGTGTACGTTTGGGGAGGTAATGCGGGCCGCACTTCCCAGTGCCTATTTATTGGAAAGTGAGACCATTATCACGTTGAAGAAGGACGTTTTATTGGATGAAAGTAGCTTGGGGGATGACGAGTTCTTGGTGTTTGAAGCCCTTCAACATCAATCTTCCTTGCACATCAACGATATACGGAACATCCTCGATCGAAAACAAGTACTTGGGGTGATCCAAAAACTAATCGCCAAAGGAGCCGTGGATGTTCAGGAAGAACTCTTCGAACAATACAAGCCGAAGCTCAAAAGATACCTCAAACTAGCCTCCAAATATGCAGAAGAGGAGGCATTGCGACAGTTGTTGGACGAAATGACACAAGCCCCTAAACAACGGCAAGTGCTTATGACGTTGTTTGTTTTGGCGGCTTCTGAAAAACATATTGAATCTACCTATCTTCAGAAGAAATCGGAGAGCAGCGCTGCGATACTTAAGGTACTGATCGACAAAGGAGTTTTGGAGGAATATTATCTTCAGGAGGATCGAGTTCAATACAGGGGCGAGGATCCTTCCGAAGTAAAAGCCTTAAGTCCGGCTCAGGACAAGGCATGGAAGGAAATAAATGATCACTTCAGGGAAAAGGACATTGTGCTCTTGCATGGAGTGACCTCCAGCGGGAAGACAGAGATCTATGTTTCTATGATAGAAGCCTTATTGGAAACCGGAAAGCAGGTACTTTATATGTTGCCTGAAATTGCCCTAACCACTCAATTGATCAGTCGTTTGCAGTTCTACTTCGGAAAGAAAGTGGCCGTGTACCATTCTAAATATTCCAATAACGAACGGGTGGAAGTATGGCAACAGGTGTTGCAGCAAAATCCAAAAGCACAGATCGTGATCGGGGCACGATCCAGTTTATTCCTTCCCTTTCGGAATTTAGGATTGGTCATTGTAGATGAAGAGCATGAGCCTTCGTTTAAACAATACAGTCCGTCGCCGCGCTACCATGGCAGGGATGCTGCTATGGTCCTGGCACAATTACACGGGGCTAAGGTTTTATTGGGCTCTGCGACCCCTTCTATGGAGAGCTATTATAATGCACAGGAAGGAAAATATGGTTTGGTTACATTAAAAGAGCGATTTGGAAAGGTGCTGATGCCGGAAATGGAACTGGTAGATATTCGGGAAAAACTGAAACGAAAACGAATGACCGGTCATTTTAGTGATCGGTTGTTAGAAGAGATCGAAGCTGCTTTAAAGGAAAAAGAGCAGGTGATCTTATTTCAAAACCGCAGGGGATTTGCACCTATCGTAGAGTGCACCACTTGCGGTGTATCGCCTCAATGCCCAAATTGTGATGTGAGTTTGACCTATCATCAGCATAAGGACCAATTACGGTGTCATTACTGTGGGTATCATATGCCTATGCTACAGGCTTGTTTGGCTTGCGGAAGTGAGACTTTAGATAACAAAGGATTTGGGACGGAGCAGATCGAAACAGAGCTCAAAGAACTATTTCCGGATCATCAAATTGCGCGTATGGATCAGGATACGACCAAAGGGAAGCATGCCTATGCCAAATTGATCGAGAAGATGGAGCACAAGGAGATCGATATTTTGGTGGGAACACAAATGATCGCAAAGGGGCTCGACTTCAGAGAGGTGAGTTTGGTAGGGGTGATGAATGCAGATAATCTATTGAACTTCCCCGATTTCAGAGCGCATGAGCGCAGTTTTCAACTGTTACAGCAAGTAGCGGGTAGGGCAGGGCGTACCCTAAAGAGAGGAAAGGTACTTATCCAAAGCTATGATCCGAATCATCAGATATTGCAACAAGTAAGTACGAACAATTATGAAGGGATGTACCAAGAGCAACAGGAGGAACGTTACCAATTCAAATACCCGCCTCATTATCGCCTCATTAAATTAACCATCAAACATCGCAATTACACCACCATGGACAATGCTTCCAAATGGCTGGCAGAAGTATTGCGATTAGCGCTCAAAGAAAATGTGTTAGGACCTGTAAGTCCGCCGGTAGGAAGGATCCGCAATGAATTTATAACGAATATTCTAGTAAAGATCGGCAAAGAACAATCCCTGTCAAAAACCAAGAATTACCTGTTGAAGGCGCAACAACGATTCAATGCCGTGAAAGAATTTTCAAGGGTGGGTCTAACGATCGATGTAGACAACTATTAGCGAACAGAGGCCGCTAAAGCTTCCACCAGATCTGCTTTACGGTTCCGGCTTAAAGGAAGTTTTTCCTTCTCTAGTTCAATTTGCTTGGAGTTATAGCGTTCCACCTTTTCCAGATTGACGATATACGATTTATGGATACGCAGGAATCGTTCCTTGGGAAGCAAGGATTCAAAAGCCTTCATGGTAGATAGCACGACAAGAGCGTCGTGCTCGGTCACAAGTTTTACGTAGTCACCCAACGCTTCAATATAACGAAGTTCATTTAAGAACACCTTTCGTTTTTTTAGATTACTCTTTACAAAGATGAAATCTTCATCGTCATAACCCTCCTCATTTTTCATTTTGTGGTTAATGATCGCCTTGTGGACGGCATTCAGAAACCGTTCTTTTGAGATCGGTTTCCGCAGATAATCCACAGCGTCATAATCGAAGGCCTTGAAGGCATACTTGGTTTTCCCTGTCACAAATATAATTTGCGGTTTATTGGTCAAGTCGTCCAACAGGTCGAAACCGGATAGGATGGGCATCTCGATATCCAGAAAAATAAGGTCGATCTCGGTGGTGGCTAAGCCCATTTTCGCTTCGATGGCGTTGTTGTATTGTGCTACTAAATTTAGTGAAGGATGGTTTTCTATCAGCTTTACTATAGACAATCGTTGCAAGGTAGAATCATCAACGATGGCACATTTAAGTATAGGTTTGTCCACAGGTGTAAGGTTTAACTAACAACAATAATAACTAAAAAATCGATGAACTACAAGTATTTTTAACTTTAATCCTTAAAAACGAACCTTTGAACTTTTTGTGTAGGAAATTAAGTATAAAATGAAGTGCTTATAATTATCCCTAAAATAGGGTTTGTAAATTGCAAATAAAGTAGTATTTTTGCACGCTCTTGGCAAGGTGCTGAGAATAATTAAAACAATTCTATATGAATCATTACGAAACTGTTTTCATCTTGAATCCCGTTTTATCTGAAGAACAGATAAAGGAAACAGTTCAGAAATTTGAAGATTTTCTTGTTTCTAGAGGTGCAAAGATGATATCCAAAGAGAATTGGGGGCTAAAGAAATTAGCTTACCCGATTCAGCACAAAAAAAGTGGTTTCTACCACATGTTTGAGTACAACTTAGAAGGCGATCCAGTGAACGACCTTGAAGTCGAGTTTAGAAGAGATGAACGTGTAATGCGTTATCTAACCGTGAAATTAGACAAGCATGCCATTGCTTGGGCTGAAAAGAGAAGAACCCGTAACAAGCAAAACGCATAAGGTATGTCTACAATTGAACAACAAGCAAAAGGAAAGAAGGACGGAGAGATCAGATATCTTACGCCGTTAAACATTGAAACTTCAAAAATGAAGAAGTACTGCCGATTCAAAAAATCAGGTATTAAGTACATCGACTATAAAGACCCGGATTTCTTATTGAAATTTGTGAACGAACAAGGAAAGATCCTTCCTCGTCGATTAACAGGAACTTCATTAAAATACCAACGTAAAGTGGCAGTAGCTGTGAAAAGAGCTCGTCATTTGGCATTAATGCCATACGTTGCTGATATGTTAAAATAAAAAGCAGATAGGATATGGAACTTATATTAAAGAAAGACGTTGAAAATCTTGGTTTTGCAGATGATATGGTCACTGTAAAAAACGGATTCGGTAGAAACTACCTAATTCCCCAAGGCTTAGCTGTGTTGGCAACTCCTTCTGCGAAGAAAGTATTGGCAGAAACGTTGAAACAACGTGCACACAAGGAAAAGAAAATAGTTGATGATGCTCAAAAAGAAGCTGATAAGCTTACAAGCATAGAATTGAAAATTACCGCTAAGACCGGAGAAGGTGATAAGTTGTTTGGATCTGTAAGTAATGCAGACCTGGCAGAAGCTTTAGCCAAAGAAGGTTTAGAAGTGGATAAGAAATTCATTACTATCGCCGGAGGATTGATCAAACGAACCGGACATTACGATGCGAAGATCCGTTTCCACAGAAATGTGGTAGCTGATTTCGGATTCGATGTAATAGCTGCTGCAAAGTAAGCTGCACTAACAAATTCAAAACCCTCCTTGGCATAATCTCGGAGGGTTTTTTTATGCGATATGAAATACAGCCGACTTACCCGCGAACAGTTTCAGGAATTACATCCTGAGTTTGTCAATTTCTTAGCGACGCAATCCATTGACAAGGCGGAATGGGATCGTATTAAATCAGAGCGTCCTGACCTAGCTGAACAAGAATTGGATGTGTTCAGCGACCTGATCTGGGAAGGGGTGCTAAGCAAAGCTGCTTATCTGGAAAATACCTCCCCCCAACAGGTATTCCTGTTCCATTTAGGCGCAACAGAAATGCAACTTATTATGGTTAAAGTATCAGAAAAGGCAGACCTCACCACTCCGGAAGGAATCGTTTGGTTACAAGAAAATTTAATGGAGGATTCTGTGGAGCTGTTTACGGCAAGTAAGACCTATTCCGAAGATCGGTCCGGGGATATCTTTCAATTGATACAACAAGGGGCTGTGATCACTCAAGGCAGTTTGTACCGGGCTATCCAGCCCATGATCGCCTAGCTATTTACAGTGGCTTCTTCCAGCTATTCGTAGCGTAAACTCTCTATGGGATCCAGTCGGGCGGCTTTAGAAGCCGGATACGACCCGGCAATGATCGCCACGATAAAAGAGATGATCACCGACGATAACATAGCCATCCAGGGCAGTACATAGTCGAAATTCACAATTTTAGCAAAGACGAAGCCTGTGATGATTCCCAGGATGATCCCTAATAAACAACCGATCTGACCGATCACCACGGTCTCTATAAAGAACTGGGTTAAAATGGTCCTTCGTTTGGCACCCATGGCCTTTCGCACACCGATCTCCCGGGTTCGGTCCGTCACCGAAACCAGCATGATGTTCATCAAGGCGATGGAGGAGCCCAAAATAGTGATGATACTTATGATCCAGGCGGCCACTTCTAAATAGACAGTGATGGAAGCGATCCGATTGATAAGGTCCTCACTGCGGGCGATGCCAAAGTCATTCTCCTCCACCGGACTCAATCCACGGATATTTCGAAAAGCCACCAATGCCGCATCTTCCGCATCCTGCAGCATTTCTTTATTATCCACCATCACACTGATGGTATAGTTGATATTGGGTTGTGTAAAGATACCTCGGGCCACTTGTATCGGGATGATCACTTTTAGATCTTGATTATTTCCGAAGGTAGAGCCTTTAGATTCCAAAACGCCGATCACCTTGAACTTTACCCCGCGAATGCTGATGGTCTTGTTGATAGGATTCTGACCTTCGAATAATTTCTTCAGAAAGTCGGCACCCAACAAACAGACCTTATTATTATTCTGAACGTCAAAAAAGTTGAAATCTCGACCCATCTGGATCTTTGTGCCCGTATTGGTAAGATAATATTCATTGGCCCCAAATACCTGTACCTCGGGATCGGTCTTTTCATTGTCATATTTTACCTCTGCGGAAGCGGTACCGCGGAAGGAGATAGATGTCTGCGTATATGGGAAATCGTAACGATCCTGGAATTCGCGAATGTTATCGTAGCTGATGATCGGATTGATCTTTTCACGTTCCCCGCCACCGCGACGTTGGGTGTTAAATTCGTACTGCTGAATATTAAAGGTATTGGAACCCATGGAAGCGAAGTTGCTGGAAATGGTATTCTCCAACAATTTTACGGCACTCAGGATCCCTACTAACGCCCAGATGCCAATGGCGATTATGACAATGGTCAAGATGGTTCGCAGCAGCTGAGTTTTAATAGAATCCAGTGCGATACGCACATTTTCGCGAAAGAGTCCGAACATGAAGTGAAATGCGTTTGTTGGTTAGTCTAATATCCGGAGTTAAAGTTACAAAGAAATTGGTTGACTGATATGGGTTGTGGGTTGTGGGTTATGGGTAGTGGGTTGTGGTTGTGGGTTATGGGTTGTGGGTTGTGGGTTCTTGGTTATGGGTTCTTGGTTTGCGGAGGACGAGTGCTGCCTTTAATTTCAAAAAGGTTGGGGTGTAATGCTTTCAATTTGGCACCCAACTCCTGTGAACCTTGTCTGGTAAAATGACCGGCATCGAAGTATAGGAATTTGATCGCTTTTTTGGAGACCACTTCAAATTGATCCAGGTTCGGACCTCCCTGGAGATGCAGTATATCTATAAATTGAATGTTGTTTGATTGATAGAAAGGGTTACTGTTAAACTCATTTTGCAAAGAATCGTTGACGCTTCTTTTCAGATCTAAAAACGAAAATTCAACCGCCTTTTCATTAATTACATTTGGATTAATGGTGGGGACAAGTCGCACAATATTGGGAACCTGCTCCTTATACACCATTTTGGGTCCAAAGACATAGATAGGAACATCTGTTTGTGCTCTTACGTCTTTGATCACTTGCCTGAAGCTCTCCTGATCCCATTTGGGCCAATCATCGTGCATATAAATCACATCTGCTTTTTTCCAGATCTTTTTAGCAAAATTCTCCGCACGTCTTTTGGAACAGAATTCGTTGTCGATCTCCTTTTCGGCTATTCCGAAATTATAACATTTACCGCCCGTTTGGATCGAACTTATCTCTCCTTCATATCCATTTAACCGAAGCGCATAGATAAGGTCGATGGCATGGGAATTCCCAAAGATCAAGATATGTCCCTTTTCAAGATCACCTTGTAAAATAGCCTGTTTTGAATTTGAATCCTGCCAGTAACCTTTGCGCAATTCCAAGATCTCTTCCTGCGTCATATATAATTCATCCGTGATCCGGGAAGGGATCCCTTTTTCCGAATAAACATAAAAGGAAAACATTGAAATAAGAAAGATCAATAACGGAATTGTGAGCCATACAGGATCGCGTTTCCAAACTTTCTTTGGGTAACGAAATTGATTTTCAATGACCTGCCACATCAACAGACCCAGCAAAATGGAAAGGCCTCCCAATATTAATTGCAGTTCGAGGGTGAGTTGTTTTAAGGTCCAATAGCGATAAAATACAATAAGTGGCCAGTGTACTAAATAAATGGAATAGGAAGCCTTGCCGATCAGTTCCACCGGTTTATTCTTTAACGACCAACTGGCATATCGTGCATTTCCCGCGACGATGACCAACATGGCGCCGGCACATGGCACCAGCGATAATATACCGGGCATTCTCGTCGCACCATCCCAGAAGATCGCCGGATAGAACATTACGATGATTCCCAGCAGGAACAATAGTTCTTTTCCGGTATTCGACTTGATCTCCCATCGTTTTTCGATACCAATGCACATGGCGCCCAGGATAAACTCAAACATACGGAATGGGATCAGGAAAAAGGTGGCGCTGGGATCCTTGCCGAAGTAAAATTGACACAACAAAAGGGAGAGCGCAATTCCTATGATAAAAAGGACCGTAAGGTGCTTGCGAAAGAAACGATAGCCGAAAACCAAACACAACGGCCAAAACAAATAGAATTGTTCTTCTAATGACAAAGACCAAACGTGTAATAGCGGTTTATAGGCGGCATCCGCGTCGAAATAGCCCGATTCATTCCAAAAGAAAAAATTGGAGGCCGACAAGGCGGAAAACAACCCCGACAACCCCAAACGTTGATAATCGGCAGGGGTCATTAAAAAATAACCGGCTCCTAACACCAGCAGCAAGGTGACTACCATTGCCGGGAAGAGCCTTCGCAAACGTCGCGTATAAAATTTATAAAAGGAGAACTTTTCCTGCTGAATTTCGTACAGTATATTTTTACTGATGAAATAGCCGGATATCACCAAAAATATATCTACCCCCAGAAACCCTCCTTCCATCCAAGGCAGATCCAGGTGAAATAATAACACCATGATAACGGCTACAGCTCTGAGTCCATTTAGTTCAGGACGATAGGACTTCTGAATGGCAGAAAAATTCAACAGCAAGGCGTTTAATTAGGGTTGATTATGGTCAATTATAAAAGCAAACCTATAAAAAAAATGATATATAGGATTGCTCCCAATGAAGTTATCTGCTAATTCCAAAATGAAGTCCTGATAATTTAAGATATTTGCAATACGAATTCTAAAAATAAGTCATCTTGGCCCAAAAACCCTCTATACCAAAAGGTACCCGCGATTTCTCCCCTGAAGAAGTGGTAAAGCGTAACTATATCATGGATACGCTTCGCGACTGCTTTGGAAACTTTGGATTTCAACCCATCGAAACACCCAGTTTTGAAAACAGTGAGACCCTGATGGGAAAATATGGCGAAGAAGGGGACCGATTGATCTTTAAGATCCTGAATAGCGGGGATTTTCTATCTAAAGTAGACGATACCTTATACCGTGAAAAGGATAGTAACAAAATAACTTCCAGGATCTCCGAGAAAGCCCTCCGATACGATCTAACGGTTCCTTTTGCCCGGTATGTAGTGCAACACCAAAACGAGATCACCTTTCCTTTTAAACGCTTTCAGATACAGCCGGTGTGGCGTGCCGATCGTCCGCAGAAGGGACGCTTTCGTGAATTCTTTCAATGCGATGCCGATGTGGTGGGGAGTGATTCCCTTTGGCAGGAAGTCGAGCTGGTACAATTATACGACACCGCCTTTACTCGACTGGATCTGAAAGGGACCACCATCAAAATGAACAACCGCAAGGTCCTGAGTGGGATCGCGGAGGTGATGGGGGAGACCGATAAACTGATCGACTTTACCGTGGCGCTGGACAAACTGGATAAGATAGGGGAAGACGGGGTGAAAAAGGAAATGCTGGAAAAGGGGATCTCCGCGGAGGCGATCAATAAAGTGCAGCCTTTGTTTCAAGCAAGTGGGAATGCCAAAGATAAATTAGATATGCTGAAAGGCTTATTGGCGAACTCCGCGATCGGGCAAAAAGGGATCGAGGAACTTGCTTTTATTGTAACTACCGTGCAGGAACTTGGTCTGCAATCGGCCCGATTGGAGATCGATGTGACTTTGGCCCGCGGACTTAATTACTACACCGGAGCTATTTTCGAAGTAACAGCTCCGGAAGGGGTTGCTATGGGCAGTATTGGCGGTGGCGGTCGTTACGATGACCTTACCGGAATCTTCGGATTGAAAGATATGAGTGGTGTGGGGATCTCCTTCGGATTGGACCGTATCTACCTGGTGATGGAAGAATTGGGTGTATTCCCTGAAACCGTTTCGGCGAACACCAAGGTGCTGTTCCTCAATTTTGGGAATAAGGAGGCCTTGTATGCGCAAAAAGCGGTTACAAAACTTCGTCAGCAGGGCATTTCCGCAGAGTTGTATCCGGATGCCGCCAAAATGGGCAAACAAATGGGCTATGCCGATAAGAGGAACATCCCCTTTGCTGTCCTGGCCGGAACCAGTGAGATGGAGACTTCCGTGTACACGCTTAAGGACATGAAGAGTGGGGAGCAGCAAAAGGTTTCCTTAGAGCAATTGATCACTTTATTGTCCTAATGTGTCGGGTGCGTATTTGTGATATAGGCGAATAAAATTTAGGTCAGTTTCAAACCCGCTTGCTTCGCTTTCTCCTCTTTAGATAAGGAAGGGAGCTTTTAATTATAGTTTGCATTAATTCAAAATCCCCCGGCACTACTTGTAAATCCAAGGAAAAGAATTTAGTAGAAAGTTGACTTAACGGGTTCCTCCCTTTAGCTAAAGGGAGGTGAGCTCAACTTGTTGAGGTCGGAGGGTTTGAAAAAAATAGGGTGACTGATCAAGGGTTAATGTGATTTAAAATAGTGGCTGATTTCTTCCAATACATAAGGCAAGTGTTCAAATACTGCCTTATTTTCAAATCTTAATATTGTGTAGCCTAAACTTTCCAAAATTGTAGTTCGAATAGAATCATATTCCATTTGATCCGGATTATTATGAACTTCACCATCCAATTCTATGATCAAAGATTCAGAGGGACAATAAAAATCTACTATATAATTTTTAATACTGTGTTGTTTGGTAAATCTTCTTCCCATCAATTGCTTTCCTTTTAAGTACTTCCATAATTGGGTTTCGGCGGGTGTGAGTCTTGTTCTTAACCACTGTCTCCTCTCCTGAAGTGAGATTTTTGAATGTGTTCTTTGTACCAATGTGATATTGTTTAGTAACCCATAGAAATTAACACTAACCATTTCAAACTCCCCTGCTTTGCTTTCCCCTCTTTATCTAAAGAGGGGAACCCTTTTAGAAAATGGATATCGGGCAATGATATTGAAAGGATTTAGGCAAAGCAACTTTTGATGGTTACCATTTATAAATTTAGTTTGTTTTAATTCAAAGCCCTTTGCAAGAATCGCTCTTACCCAACAATAAAAAACCCCTCCGGGGGGAGGGGTTTTGCATGCATCAACTCAATCTTACTGATGCATCTTAATAGCTGCCTGTGCCGTAGCTAATCGAGCAATGGGAAC
>JAHEMZ010000091.1 GCA_024643385.1 Flavobacteriaceae bacterium
TTCGCGTTATGGAGCACAAGCTCTGGATTTGATCGTGAACATGAATTCAAGACCATGAAGCCCATGGTACCCATCCCCAAAGTGTTGACAAATTGCCTTCTATCTATTTTTTTATTCATACCTATGGATTTATATTTATATCGTGAAGGAAGCAATTCCTTAGACAAAATGATTTAGCAGTGTAGTGCCACCGTATTGGGCACATTGTCGCATAAGGGGTTTTGTGCGATGGCTACCGCAAAGTTGACAACGAAACTGCTTAAAATCATGTTACTGCCATCACTCGCTATATTTTAAAAATTTTTCTCCACTGATCGTTCTATTTGGAAGTGTAATCACGGCTTTAGCATCGCCTTGTGCCAATAATTCAAAACTTATTTTTGGAAATCCGATTCCCGACTCAAAGGTATTATTGCCAATGTACTTTAAACTGGCCATCAATTGACCATTACGTTTCATAAACAACAAGTCGTCGCTCTGAATGAATTCAATGATAGTATCATTATCCATTTTGTAGAGTCCGGTAATTTTGTTGTACACTTCCTTATCAAGAGGAAATTCCTTACTCATGATCACGTCGAAGGTTACGGCATTTTCGCCGGCAGGGTTTTTAACAATGTCCAGAATTCTATTCACGGCCTGTGGAGATGACGCCCAAGTATCGGTTTCATTGTATTTGTCCCCTTTAAAATATATCTGTGTGATCAGGTCCTGTTGGTCGGCAACTGAAACCCGCATATGGATATGTGCCGGGCGCCAAGAATCATCATTGTTCGGGTCTGCTTTATATGGAACCGGTACAATGGTATTGAAGGCATACCTGCCATCATTCCCCGTTTTTATTGCTCCGCGTAACAAATAATCGTCAGAAGCATTGTCGTAATGTTCATTCTCATCACATTGCCAGATTTCAACTAGGGCATTTTTCAATGCTGTTTCCCCATCTTCTTTATAGATGGTCCCCTTAAAATTCATAGGAATTCCTGTTGAATTGGGGGGGACGATATTGCTCCTCATGGGTGCGCCCGGCCTATAGAAGGGTCCCAATATGTCGGTCGTTGTGGGGGAATCGCCAACAAATTTTTTGCCATTCCAGGAAATCGATCCAAAGGCACTTACACTGATTGCGATCAAGGATGAGTTTTTGATAAAGATTCTTCTTTTCATACTGGTTGGATTTTAAGTTCGATTATTAATGTGGCGCAACCAATGGTAACTGTGGCATGATTTCGTTTATATAATTGCGACGCGTTTTGAGTCATTCAAATTTTAGATAGGTGTTAAAGAACGGGAGCAAGTCGTTCATAAACCTGCCATCTTCGGTATATATCTTATCCAAGTGGGAGCCGTTATATTCTTCCGCAAAATGATCGATCTCGAACGCTTTCAATTTTTCACTAAAAATTCTACTTGTCGGGGGAATATGGGTAAAAAAATCATCCCTCCCCCAATCCAGTTTGATCGCCTTTAGACTTTTCAAATTACTTACATGATCTTTGATCATCTCATTGGGCAAATTTTTGTTCCATAAGTCCAAAACCTTTTGATCGACAATCAGACTGTCTCCCTCATAGGTATAGGGTAAATCGGCATAAAAGGGCGGCTTATTGGGGTTTGGCGAAAACGCACGGCCAACGGCCACCACGGCATTCGCATTTAAAAATTTAAAACCATTGATCAATGTGTCCCGTGATTTAATCGATTGGGCCTGCCTATAGGCATCCCCTTTCGTACCATAATCTTTTTCCAGGCCCAATACATAGGGCGATAGGGCATACACACTCGCAAAGACCTCTGGGAAGAGCATTCCAAGTTTAATGGCCCCGTGTCCGCCCATCGAATGTCCTGCAATACCCCGACTTTCACGATCTGAAATGGTTCGGTATTTTTCATCAACATAGCCTACCAGATCCTTGGCCGTAAAGTCGGACCAATTACCGGTTAATGACGAATTGGTATAAAAGCTTCCCCTGTACAAGGTGTATTGATCACACATCACGAATATCATGGGCCTTATTTTTCCCTCAGCTATCGCTTTGTTCAGCATTTTATCAATTTTGTTTTCAGCGATGAGGGAACTATCCGATTGTGTAATTCCATGAAGATAATAGATGACAGGGTAGCTGTCGGTTGACGTATCATAACCTGGGGGAAGATATACGCTCACCCTTCTTGTTGGTGCCTCGCCACCTATGTTTTCCAAAGCAGCCGAATATAATTGACCGTAAATAAATTTGCCTTCCTGACTTTGTCCCTGTGCCAAAAAAGGCAATTGGATAACAAAAAGTATTAAGAGAAGTTTTTTCATACTATTCTGCATTGGCAGTTCAATTTTTAATGTGCCATAAATATAAGGATAAGGGTTTTTTTATGCCCAATATGCCTTGTTGTACACTGTTATAATATTCCATTCAAGTGGTCCAATTTATTGATGTGGGTGCTCCATGTAATGCTGCT
This sequence comes from Flavobacteriaceae bacterium, assembly GCA_024643385.1. GTDB lineage: Bacteria > Bacteroidota > Bacteroidia > Flavobacteriales > Flavobacteriaceae > JAHEMZ01. The sequence goes on from JAHEMZ010000091.1 coordinate 2,458, forward strand.
TGAGCAGGTCTTTGCCATAATCGTTGCCGTTCGGTGTGCGAACAACGGCATGGACATGTTGTCGATGCACATCGCTCCCATATATTTTTCTTGTGCCTACCGGTTTTTGATGGTCAAATTCAATTAATATCACGGGACTATGTATCCGGTAGTAATAGACAGAATTGTCTTGGTCTCCTCCGATCCAGGCAAACCAGGTGTCGTCCATGTATTTTTCAACCTCTTCCATTTTTACTTTCGCATGACCATCGTCCATATTATCCACATAAAGTTTTATCAGTAAGCGTAACCGATCCTTTTGTTCCTTTGTAAATGACGATGCTCTTGTGCCAGTATAATCCAACACCACATTATCTTTGAAGGCTTCGGTCAGGTTATTGTTTCCTTCTTTTGATAACGCTATTACGGCCTCACTTCTTTGTTTGTCATTTAATGACCTGAGCATCTTTAATCCTGAATCCTGCTCATCCTGCAAAATCTCAATTCCTTTGTATTTTCCGGTTTCGGCAATTACGGGTTCCGATCCAACGAACAATGGGGTCATTACGACCTGGTCCCCTAAAACAAAATAGTTGATGATAAGGTGGTGCCCGTCCATTTGCCAACCCCATGGTTCAGTTTCTGAAGGCTCTCCCATTATGGTTATCCAATAAAGCCATTCTCCATATTCCTGAAAATTATCATTGATCTCTCCCAGCGTATGATTCAACTTCATGATATCTTTGCTTAGTTTTAAACCTTTTGCGCTGAGGGAAGCACTCATGAGATCAAAGGCGGCCGTGCGTTGTTTTTCCGACATTTCAACAAAGCCCACACCCTGGCGAACATAGAAGTGCTGATTCATCCATTTACGCCACTCATCGTCATCTATGGAAAATTTTGCCTTGTTCTGTTGGTTATCATCCAGCGATTCCAGAAAGGTGATGGCCGCCTTTCGGACGGGTTCGGTAGAGACACCAGTAGCGGCGAGTTCAAAAAGACCTTCCTCAACATTTCCATCGGCAGTAATTCCTTTGAAAGGTTCTGCCAGGTTTTTATTTCCAATCTCATTGGACATTTTTTGAAATCTTTCCTTTAGTTCTGGATCTGTAACCTGGGCGAAGACTTTACTGCCAAATGTGATCAATAATAACAAAAGGAAAAATGGTAAGGTGTACGATTTCATGTGTCTGAAGTATAAGGTTGATGGTTTTTATTTTTTTGATAGTCGTTCTTTATTCAAGTTTAGCCAATTCTTCTTCTATATCCATCAAAAGCGCTTCGGTTCTTCCCACGCCCATTTTGGCGAGCCAAATTTTTCGATCTCTCATTTCGAACGATTTTTGAAGGTCGATAATAAATTCGTTGTCCTCTCTGAGGCTATCATATTCTTTTATCTTGTATTCATAGGCTACAAGTGATCCACTAAGTCCGGTTCTATCAGATTGTTCATTGGATAACTCAAAATGTTTTTTGTAGTAAGGATAAAGCAGTTTCCTAATATCAAATTTTTCCGTCGATTGTCCCGCTTCCACGATACGGGGGAAGGTATGCTCATATATTTGGGTAATTTTCAATCTTAATGAATCATTTGAAATGATATCCATCCCCATTGATTTCATAGATTGATACCCAAGTGTCGGGGGCGTAGTTTGGCGGTCGTCATTCAATCGGTTGTAGTGTACAAGCATTGAATCTTGGAATGTTTGGCCGCTCATCAAGAATTGTTTAAATATATGCCCACTGTTTTCACTTTGCAGAATGGCTTCCAGATCTCCTCTCAGTTCGTCCAATGCGCTTTCCAAATCACTATTTATTGCCTTGAGTACCTCAATTTCACGATACTTTTGCTTTCGTGAGTCATTCCAATCGTTCAACATTAAAGCCACTAGGATTCCAATAGTGACCACCAAGATCTCTAAGATATATTCTGGCCATTTCCCCCTTAATGTTACTAGAATTTTTTTCATAATCAATGTAATGAATACCAAAGCCTTTCTAAACGTAGTATTCAGTATGTGTGCCAAGATTTAGGATGCCTCGACAAGGCCCATTTCGTAAGGCCTATTTTAATCTATTTTTCGCCAAAAATGACAAGGGCACTTGAGTCCATGGTAATATTGCCA
>JAHEMZ010000092.1 GCA_024643385.1 Flavobacteriaceae bacterium
CGGAATTTTAAATTATCATTATCCTCAAACTGATGCTGAAACAAACCGCTTTCGTCCAAAACTGATATAAATCGAATTTTATCGTTATTCAGTTGAGAAAGATAGGCCACCAGGCTAAAGATGGCAACCATTAATAAAGGGCTGAGAAAAGTCATAATAATAAACGACTTATTTCTAACCTTGTTCAGGTATTCTCGCTTTATAATAAGTGAAAGATGATTCATAATGTCCGTTTAATTATTTTTTACCGATTGAATGAAAATATCGCTGGCAGAGGGCACCACCTCCACAAAATGAGTGACCTGACCATTACTTGCAAGTAAGGAAAGTAAGTCATTCGGTGAAGCATTTTCAGGGATCCTTACATTGTATTGTAACTCGTCGTTGATCGTTTTAAAATGCGCGGGAAATACGTCGAATTTTTCTTTGAGCAATCTTGAAATAGCTTCACCTTGCGAAGTGATAAGACCAATTTCATAGGTGTTAGATCTATATTGCCTTTTGATATCGATCAACTTTCCATCTAAAATTTTATTGGACTTATGAATTAGAGCAATGTGATCGCACATTTCTTCAACCGATTCCATACGGTGTGTTGAAAAAATAACGGTCGCCCCTTCATCACGAAGCTTTAAGATCTCATCTTTGATCAAATTGGCATTGATGGGATCGAATCCACTGAAAGGTTCATCAAAGATTAATAATTTTGGTTGGTGCAATACCGTAACAACAAACTGTATTTTTTGCGCCATCCCTTTGGAAAGTTCTTGAATCTTTTTGTTCCACCAATCGCCAATTTCTAATCGTTCAAACCAGACTTTTAATCGTTTTTTGGCCTCCGATTGAGACAAACCTTTCAGCTGAGCCAAATAAACGGCTTGTTCTCCCACTTTCATCGATTTATACAAACCTCGCTCTTCCGGTAAATAACCAATGTTCTGAATGTGATGTTGTTGCAGTGGTTCCCCATCCAAAAACACCTCGCCACTATCCGGTAGAGTGATCTGGTTGATGATTCGAATAAAAGTAGTTTTCCCGGCCCCATTGGGACCCAGAAGTCCAAAGATCGATCCCTTTGGCACTTCGATCGAGATGTCATTCAAGGCTTTAAAGGTGCCAAATGATTTAGAAACATTTTTGGCGACTAAAAGATTTTCCATAGCATTTTTTTGATGGTTAAAGTTAAAACTTCTAACAAATGTGATAAGGAATATTAAGACAATTTTATACAGTTGGTAAGGTTTTGGTGCCAACTGTTACAAATTCGCAGAAAAGTATTTTCCTATAAACGCAAAACCCACCCTAGACGAATCTAGGATGGGAAAAAAATTGCTATGAAAAAGAAAAATTATCGCTTTTTAGAAAAGCGACTTTCAAATATAAGTAAAATTATTTTATTCGATAGGAATTACGAAAACATATCTTTTACCTTTTCAAAGAAGGATTTGTCATCCTTTTCCGGTTTGGGTATAAAATGCTCATCATTTTTCATTTTCTCGAAGAAATCTCGTTGCTCTTTAGACAGTGTCTTAGGTGTCCATACATTCACATGGACTAAAAGATCTCCGGTACCATAGCCGTTGATACTTGGAATTCCTTTATTTCGAAGGCGTAATATTTTTCCGCTTTGCGCTCCGGGTTCAATTTTAATGCGAACTTTTCCGGTAACCGTATCGATCTCTTTAGACGAACCAAGTGCAGCTTCCGAAAGACTTATATACAGATCGTAATGCAAATTATCGCCTTCCCTTTGTAAATTTGGATGCGTTTCTTCCTCAATAGCCACCAACAAATCACCCGCTATACCATTACCGGGGGCATCATTTCCCTTCCCGGAAACTTTCAGTTGCATTCCGTCTACCACCCCTGCCGGGATCTTAATGGTCACTGTTTCTTCTGAAATAATCATTCCCTCCACATCGGCGTCGGCAGGCTTTTGATCAATAACTTGACCCGCACCGCGACAGGTGCCGCAAGGTGCAGAAGTTTGCATTCTTCCTAATATGGTATTCTGAATTTTAGTGACCTGTCCTTGTCCATGACAAGTGGAACAGGTTTTATAGGTAGTTCCTTGGGCTTGTTTTTTTCGTTTTACTTTAATTTTCTTTTCGACGCCATGAGCGATCTCTTCCAACGATAATTTTACACGGATGCGCAAATTACTCCCTTTCATTCGACGTTGCGCTCCACCGCCAAAGCCACCAAAGCCGCCAAAGCCTCCACCACCGAAGGCACCTCCAAAGATGTCTCCAAACTGGCTGAAGATATCATCCATGTTCATTCCTCCACCACCGAAACCGCCACCTTCAAAAGCCTTATGACCAAATTGATCGTAACGAGCCTTTTTATCAGGATCGCTCAATATTTCATAGGCCTCGGCGGCCTTCTTGAATAGCTCCTCCGCTTTTGCATCTCCGGGATTTTTATCAGGATGGTATTCTATGGCTTTCTTTCGATATGCCTTTTTGATCTCCGCCGCCGAAGCTCCCTTCGAAATTCCTAATAGCTCGTAGTAGTCTTCCTTCATATTAATTGCCTATCACTACCTTGGGATAGCGAATAATTTTATCTCCTAGTGAATATCCCCTTTCTAAAACATCAATTATTTTACCCTTCATCTCTTCTGTGGGCGCCGGAATTTGAGTAATTGCTTCGTGTACGTCTGCATCAAAGGGTTCTCCCGACTTAGTTTCGATTATCTCTAATCCTTTTTGACGTAAGGTTTCATTCAATTTATTGCTGATGAGTGTAATGCCCTTAAACAAACTATCATCTTCCCCTTTTTCCAACTCCTTTAAGGCACGTTCTAAATCGTCAAGTACCGGAAGTAGAGAAACCATCACATCTTGGCTCGCTGTTTTGAATAGCTCTAAACGTTCTTTTCCGGTTCGCCTTTTATAATTTTCAAATTCCGCAAACAACCTTAAATAGCGGTCCTTTTCATTTTCCAGTTCTGCTTCAAGATTGGTCTTTACATCCGATGTTTCCTCCGTTGAAACCTGTTCCGAAGTTCTTTCTTCCTCTTCCAAAGCTTCTTTTACTTTATTGTTCTTATTCATAAATAGGATTCTGAATCATTTTAATTGAAGGTAACAAAAGTACTGCCATTCCTTTAAAAATGCCAAAATGTCACAGCTTAATTTTATAAGAAATCCAGGGGGTTCGCAAAGGACAATTTTTCATTAAAAACTTTTGATCATCGGAAAAAAAACTCACATTAAGGGTTTCAAAAATTTGTTGTTTTTTGAAATACCAATTAGTTCTCCAGCAAGTCTTCAATGGCATGTTCCAAATTAACGAATTGAAATTGATAACCGGCTGCGATCAATTTTTCAGAGCTCACTAACTGACTTTCCAATATAACCGCAGCCATTTCTCCTAAGAGCAACCGCAACATAAATTCGGGTACTTTAGGCAGCCAAATCGATTTATTGTAATGATTTGCAAGGATCTGAACCATTTTCTTATTAGTGACAGGATTGGGTGAAACCGCATTAAAAATACCGGTCAAGGAGTTTTTCAGCAAGAAAAGATAAATGCCGGCAATATCGCACTCATGGATCCAGGATTGCCATTGCTCACCACTTCCCAAGGGGGATCCAAATCCCATTTTAATAGGTTTTAATAATTTCGGCAGGGCGCCTTCCCTTTCTGAAAGCACAATTCCGGTGCGTACTTTAGTGACTTTTATCCCCAAACTTGTAAATGCATCCGCTGAAGCCTCCCATTGGGTCACAACATCGCCCAGAAAAGTGGTAGCCAAGGGTTCGTAGGATTCATGGTATAGATGGTCATTAGAACTGGGATAGCCACTGATTCCACTGGCGGAAATATAGTGTGAAACCGTATGCGGTATTTTCTGAAGCGTAGCATAGAGCAATTCCGCCGCTTCCAAACGACTTTGTACTATGGCAAGCCTTCTTTTCTTAGTCCAGCGTTGAGCGATGGAAGCTCCTGATAAATTTATGATCGCATCAACTCCGTCAAAAGCGCTGAGATCTATTTTCCCTTTTTCGGGATTCCAATAAAATCCCTGATATCCCTCTTTACTTTCTACCTTTTGTTTCCTCGTAGTGAGATAATTGACACTTATCTTGTCTTCCAGACACTGCGAAACCAATTCTCTTCCAATTAGTCCTGTGGCGCCCGCTATCAATATTTTCATTTCTGCAACAATTTGTCATAAAATTACAATATAAAAGCGGTAAGTCGAGAAGCCTTAACGCAACCTTAAGAGGAATCAGCTACTCGAAAAAATAGTTTGAAAAAGAATTTACAGCAAATGCCTAAGATTTAGGTTTTTGCGCTCTCAGCATTTCTCTTTTCCCAGGAGGTCCGGGCAACCTTTCCACATCAAACCCAACTGCCTGCATTGCTCTTCGAACACTACCTTTTGCGGCATACGTAACCAAAACCCCACCCTGTTTCAAGGCCTGAAACATCGACTCAAAAATAGGTTCAGTCCATAATTCCGGTTGAACTCGCGCTCCGAA
>JAHEMZ010000093.1 GCA_024643385.1 Flavobacteriaceae bacterium
TTTCCTCAGGTGTAAGCACATATTTGTCCTCTAAAGGCAGGGTGATTCCCCGAACCGATAATTGACCCGCCGTTAAAGGCGGAACGCCTAAAGAAACTAGATAATCAAAATATCCCTGATCTAAAACTCCGATGGCAGTAGCACTGGTAAGCGTCATAAGATCTTCCGGAGTGGCTTGACGCGATTGTGCATACTGAGTGCCTAAAAGTTGCGCAGTTAGCGGATCTAGTCCTCCGGCTTGTAATACAGCAGCCAATTGCGACGCTATATTGGTCAATGATTCGTCTCTAATAACCACCGGGCTGGCAGCTGTTTGTGAAAATACAATGGAACGCTCCGGCATCCCTAAAAAGGCAAAAGCCTGGTTCAGTGGAGCAAAAGTAGCATTCAAAAGAGGAATTTGAGGTCCAAAATCAGGATCCGTAGGATCTAACGGAGCATAAGGGACCGTCGTAAAATAAGGCAGACTGGTGACATAAGGAATATTGGCAATTACCCCCTTCGCACCATTAGCAGTTAAGCCTGCTACTATAGCGTTCATGGCCGCTCCAAATACATTGGGGTCGGTGATATCATTCGAACCATAGGAAGTGGGATCCGGGTTTCCTGTTTGATCCACACCCGATCCTCCCGAAGTTGCATACGCCAAAACGTCATTGCCTCCGATTTCAGAAAGGGTAAAGAAGGTTGGGTTCTGTGCCACGGCATCGGCTAGAACGGTCGCATTCGGACTGGTAGCCATGCGTGCAAAATAAGGATTGGCGGCTCCTATCGGTACACCGGCCAAGTTCCCGTAACCACTGGCAAGCAAATGAAAGCTCTTTGCTCCGGGAACACCCATATTATTGAAGGGTCCGGTTACAATATTGGTCGCTTCGGTGGTTGGAAAGGCTTCCAAAACGGCAGGCCCGGAACCATTAAAATAGAGTCTTGGATTGGCAATTAAATTACCTGCGTACAACAGACCTCCAATATTATCACTCGTATATGGCTGATTAAAGGCTCCTCCTCCGATCGCAGCAAATTGCTGCGATAGAATATTTGGAAAAGAGTTATCCTGACCCGCTTGAAAAAGAGCCCCATCGGTAATTCCTGCAGTAAAGGAGGCTCCTATCGCCACAAAATTAGAAAAATCAGCACTCCCTGCGGTAAGTTCCACCACAGGTTCTACCACATCATTATTGTCATCGCTTTGACATGCCCAGAAGCCCAACGTCAAAAGCAATAATCCTATATATTTAGTTTTCATATTCATTGTTATTTTTTAAAGATTGTTTATGGTCCATGATATATAATACATAGATCCTATCAGCCCGGTCCCGAAGGCTGTGAAATATTCATCTCCAAGTAAATTGGTCGCTCCTACTTTAAAAGTAGATTTCAAGAATTTGGGCGCTCGGTAATTCAATTGAGCATCCAACACGTTATAGGCCGGCACCGCTCCATCTCCAAAGGAAGCTTCCCAGAAGTAATTATCACTCCATCTCCAGGCAACGTTAAAACCGAAGTTGGTAAACAACTCGGTGTTCCCGAAGGAAGCCTTCACTTTATGCTCCGGAGTATTAAAATTGGTCCGAAAATCGGGGTTTGCCTCCGTATCGAAATCCAATTTGGCATAGGTATAATTCCCACCCAGATCAAAATTTCCAAAGATCTTGGTCGAAACCCCTACCGAACCACCGTAAGAATTAACTTCCGCATCGGAATTGGTATAGGTTTGATAGACCTGATAATCGGTGTTCGCAATGGCAGCAATCGCCAAAGGTGTTTGTCCGTCCGGTGCTATTTGTGACAACTGAACATCACCGTAAAAAGGTGCGATCACGGTTTCATTGGCAAGGAAGTCCTTGTAGGCGTTAAAATATCCGCTCATGTCCACGATCACTTTACCTAATTTTCCGCGATACCCCAATTCGAAGGAGGTCACTTGTTCGGGTTTTACAAAATTGGAATTTGCCACTTCTAACAGACTGGCATCTCCAGTTTCCGCAAAAGCCAATACGGAACTGGCAAAAAATGAATTGGTATAGGCGCCCTGGCCATCAAACATAATAGAAGGGGACCCTAAGATCGCTTGCCCCGTAGGACTCAGATCGTATTCTCTTACATCTCGGGCGGGATTATCTTCCGCTCCCCCTACTAAAATGGCTCGACTTATATCCAACCCAATGTAAAGATCTTGCGTTGTTGGGTTTCTAAAACCGGTTTGGAACGAAGCTCTAATGTTATGGTTGTCCGCAATGGTGAACCCTGCTCCAATCCTAGGTGAGAAGAATCCGTCGAACAGTTCCGATTTATCATAACGAAGGGATCCTGTTAATTTCACATCCACATTGTCGCTTAGCTCCATTTTCTTTTGAAGTTGGGTATAGACCCCCATTTCAGAATAATTGATCGGACCGTCGTTATCGGTATAAATGGTACCGGATGAGTTCAGACTGTAGGTTCGAAAAGAACCCCCTACTTGAATTTCCACCGGTTCCCATAAATGTCCAAAATTATAATTGGCGTCGCCATGGTATATTTTTGAATTATCCTGGAACTTGGAACCTGTCAAAAGATCCGGATTAGTCACACTTGCATTAAAGGCATTTTTAAATTCTTCAGAATCCGGTTCAAAACGTCCTGTATCGGCAGTTTGACGGGCCAGATCATGAGCCTCTGAAGGCGTTAGGCCTCCAAATATCTGCGATTGCACAAAGGCACCCACATATTCGGCAAACCAGTTCAGGTCCGGTTTCCAGGCACGGTTGACATTGATTCCTGTAAAGATCATATCATAACTGTTCCCTGCGTTATCTTCAGTGATATACCCACGGACAAAGAAGTTGTTGTTCCTGATCTCCAGTTTATGTTGTTGTAAAAAGAAGTTATCAATGGCATACCGACTAGCTCCCTGGTAGATCGTGGACCCTGTACCCACTTTCCCTACATAAGCGATCTCAAAATCATTCCCCCAGGGGCGATAGTATAAGCCCCAGTCGGCTTTCACACTTTCTGCTTCATAATCGGTTAGGTCCGCTTCGTTATATCCCGTTCTGCTCACATCCACTGAAGGGACCAAGGAACTGGCTCCTGCAGGAAGATAAGGCACCCCTGTCGCAGGATTGATCGTGGTTTCCAAACGCTGGGCAACGATATTGATATCGGCACTAACCTCATCACCATACACATTGATTCCATCATAATCCAGGTCGCCCCTTGTTTGACCTGTTCCGGGTTTACCCGTTAAATTATTGGCGGCCCAATCGGTTCCTAACAGATACCCGAAATTGACCTTGGCAGCAAATTTATCACTGAACTTATGCGCGGCGCGTATCCCAAAATCGGTATAAGGATTATCCCCTGCGGCTTCCTGAGAAGTGATCCCCCGCTTTAGTGAAATACTGATCCCTTCGTAATCGAACGGACTCTTACTGCGCATGAACAGGATCCCGTTGAAAGCGTTCGCACCGTAGAGTGCAGAGGCCGCTCCGGGCAGTAATTCCACACTTTGAATGTCTGTTTCCGTCATTCCCAGAAGGTTCCCGAGAGGGAAGTTCAAGGCCGGGGCGGAATTGTCCATTCCATCCACCAACTGCATAAAACGTGTGTTGGCAAAAGTGGCAAATCCACGTGTGTTGATCGATTTAAAGGTCAAACTGTTAGTGTTGATATCTACCCCTTTTAAGTTTTCAAGCCCATCATAGAAATCGGCCGACGCGGTATTCTTGATCTCCTTCAAACCAAATCTTTCAATGGTCACCGGGGATTCAAAGACACGTTCGGGGGTTCGTGAAGCGGAGATAACCACTTCATCCAGTTCGGAGCCTTCCACCAATACTACATTGACAGATTGATTGTTGGAGGTTACTTCCACTTCTTGCATGGCATAACCAACAATAGAAATCTGTAAAATAAAGGGGGGAGCGACATCCACAAGTAAGGAAAAGTTTCCATCAAAATCGGTTGCAGTCCCGGACGAAGTTCCTTTTACGACCACATTAGCTCCATTCACGGGAACTTGAGATTCATCGACAACATTTCCGCTCACGTTCGTTTGCGCTATGGTCGTTAGACCAAACAACAAACCAAAAAATAACAAAATGGACTTCATAGTTTTACTGTGTTTAATAATTTGATAAATATATTGATAATATCTGCTTTTATTTGAGTGTTAGTGGGCTTTTTTTGCGTTATTCATAATGAATAAATATAAAGATGAGAGCATAAACACATAATTTGTTCATTCTTTATATTCTTTACAAATATTCCGGGTGATTTTTTCTACTCAATTCGTTGGCAAAATGATCGTATCTCCTTTTTGAAAAGGGCGAGAATATCAAGCATGAAAGGGTGCTGATGCGCTATGATCCTGCCATCGATCTCCACCACCGGGGTCAATTCGCCCATGGTCCCCGTAGCAAAAACACCATCGGCATTGTACATTTCAGAAAGGGTAATATCTCTTTCGTGTATTTCAATACCGGCCCGTCGACAAA
>JAHEMZ010000008.1:0-27950 GCA_024643385.1 Flavobacteriaceae bacterium
GCTTTTTCGATCATGATCCGGTTTTGAAATACTTCTACATTCTTCCGGGCATCGTGACCAAATTCCCTGGCGGCTATTTCCTCCAGTTTTTCCTGAAAAGTGTCCATTTCTTCAAAATGAAATCGCAACTCTCTTAACCAGGTTTCTACATTAAATTTTAAATCACTTAAATAACCTATTTTAGTCTGCATAGTTATTTGGTTTTAAAGGTTTTACTTTACTTTATCTATACTTATTATTTATCTAATTCTACTTCCTGTAAACTGGAAGTCAGTTCCTTCTGAATATGTTGCGGTACCGCTTCATAACTGGAGAATTTGGACGTAAAATTCCCACGCCCTTGAGTGAGTGATCTCAGTTTCGTGGAAAAGTCACTTAATTCAGCTCTCGGGATCAAGACCTTTAATAATTGATAGGTCTCTTCATTATTGATCCCTTGTATCAAGGCCCGTCGGGTTTGTAATTCGGTCATCACATTCCCTACCATATCGCCGGGAACTTTAACACTCATTTCAAACACCGGCTCCAATAACTTCGGATTTGCCTGTCTAAAGGCATCCCTAAAGGCAGTTGCTCCCGCTATTTTAAAGGAAATATCGTTGGAATCCACAGCATGCATCTTTCCGTCATAGACCATCACCCGTATATCACGCGCATAGGATCGTGTTAACGGGCCATTCTCCATCACCTCCAGAATTCCCTTCATAATGGATGGCAGGTATCTGGAATCGATCACACCGCCTACGATACAGTTGTAGAACACTAATTTCCCACCCCAATCCAACTCGATCTCTTCTTTGCCACGCAAAGAGAATCCTTCGGGCTCGGGCATTCCTTCATAATAAGGCTCGATCTTTAAATGTACCTCTCCGAACTGACCCGAACCACCGGATTGTTTCTTATGACGGTAATTGGCATTAGCGCCTTTTTGTATGGTTTCTCGGTACGAAATTTTAGGAACTTCAAATCGGGGTTCTACCTGATACACATTTTTTAGCATCCAGTCGATCACCGTTAAATGGAGATCTCCCTGACAACCCACAATGGTTTGATGGGTTTCTGAATCGTACCGTAACGTGATCGTTGGATCCTGACTGTGTAATCGCCTTAAAGCGTCGTTCAATTTTTCTTCCTCACTGCTCGACTCTGCAAAAACAGCTTTCTCCATTCGGGTTTGCGGAAACTGTATGGGCTTGATCGTAGGACCATTCTCTTTTTGAGTAAGGGTATCATTCGTTTCGGTTCCCTTTAATTTAGTCGTCGCACCAATATCACCTACCGTTAATTTCTCAACGGGATTTTTCACTTTTCCATCCATGATGAACAACTGGTTCAGTATTTCAAGCTCACCGGTACGTTGATTGTAAAATCGATCGTTCACTTTAACCTCCCCCGATTTAACTTTGAAAAAGTTCAATTGTCCCAAATTGGGTTGATATAAGGTTTTAAACACAAATAAGGTGGTGGGAACATCCACTTTTGGAGCGATCTCTTCGCCACCTACCCCCTGCTCCGGATTTAGATCGGAGGCAGCAGGAGCTACATTGTCAATAAATCCCATCAATCGACCGGAACCCATATCCAGTAAAGCCGACAAACAAAAAACAGGGAACAGATCGTGATTCAACATCCCGATTTTGATTCCCTGCCGAAGTTCTTCTTCATTCAAGGTGCCTTTGTCGAAATACAACTCCATAAGGGCCTCATCATTTTCAGCGGCCTTTTCAACCAACTCATTATGCAGTTCATTGGCGCGATCCATTTCACTTTCAGGAATAGGCAGCTTTTCAGGCTTTCCGCCTTCGGGACCGAACTTATAACATTTCATTTTCAACACATCGATGATGGCCTGCGATCCATCCAATTGAATGGGATACTGTATTAGTACCGCATTATTTCCCACCAATCGCTTCAAACTGGACACACTGAGATCATAATTAGCTTTCTCGTCATCGATCTTATTGATCACAAAAACAGTGGGTTTTCTATATCGATCGACATAGTCCCAAATAATTTCGGTGCCTATATCGGCACCGTGCTTGGCATTAATTACTTGTACGATGGTGTCAGCCACCCGGATTGACGAGATGATCTCGCCAATGAAGTCATCAAGGCCTGGGGTGTCAATAATATTTATTTTGTAATTACGCCACTCTGTGTGTAAAGGTGTGGCAAATACAGATGCGCCTCTCTCATGTTCAATGTCGTGATAGTCTGAAACGGTATTTTGTTGCTCTACAGTGCCTCTTCGGTTGATGAGACCTGCTTCAAAGAGCATGGTTTCAGACAGGGTCGTCTTTCCGGAATCATGCGCTCCGACTAAGACAACATTCTTTATGTGCTTATTATCAAATACTTTCATAGGAAGGAATATTTGGTGGATTAATTTTGGACCTTTAATTTAATAAAAATAAGCTGATTAGAATATATTATTTATGACAAATGTTAGTTTTTGGTTGCTAAATATTTAGTAAAAAAGATTTTTACCACGAAAAAACCATTCGATTGGTAACTGATGATAATATCCTATTTTTACCTCATGCAAAAACAATCTGCTTCCCAGATCGAATTTATTGCCTTAATGGCCTCGCTCATGTCGGTGGTGGCCCTTGCCATCGACGCATTACTTCCGGCATTAGATGTGATCGGGATCACCTTAGGAACACAGGATCCTGCCGACAATCAATTGATCATCACCATGATCTTTCTGGGATTGGGTATAGGTCCGTTGTTATTCGGTCCTATTTCTGATGCCTTCGGAAGAAAACGCATCGTATATGTAGGCTTCGGAATATTCCTCTTCGCCAGTTTCTTGTGTGTATACGCCGAGAGTTTGCAGATCATGATACTGGGACGAATCCTGCAAGGGATCGGACTCTCAGCGCCACGAACGATATGTATTGCGATCATTCGCGATAGCTATGAAGGAGATTATATGGCGCGCATCATGTCCTTTGTAACCGTCGTATTCTTGCTCGTGCCGATCGTCGCTCCTGCCGCGGGGAAATTCGTATTGGACCACTACGAATGGCAAGGGATTTTCTATGTGCAGCTCTTTTTTAGCGGCTTGGTTTGTTTATGGTTTTGGAAACGGCAACGAGAAACTTTGAGAGAAGAAAAACGGATCCCCTTTACCCGTAGGCTTTTTGTAAATGGTTTAAAAGAAGTGTTACAAGAGAAATCAACCATAGGTTATACCGCCATTTCAGGGTTGGTCTTCGGTGCGTTCATGGTGTATTTAAGCGGTTCTCAACAGATCTTTCACGAACAATACAATTTAAAGGAAGAATTTCCGCTGATCTTTGCCGGATTGTCGATCGCTATTGGCTTAGCTATTTTTACCAATGGCTCCTTTGTGGTTAAATACGGAATGGAAAAAATGGTTACGACCGCCCTGTATGGTTTCTTCGGAATTTCTGCCTTATATGTGCTACTCTATACCGGAAAAGAAAATCCTCCCATCGAGATCTTAATGACTTTCTTTGCCATTCAATTTTTTGCGATCGGTTTCTTATTCGGAAATCTTCGCGCACTGGCCATGCAACCCATGGGACATATTGCAGGAATGGCAGCAGCCATCACGGGTTTCTTTTCTACTTTAATGGCCATTCCGATCAGCACGTTCATCGGAAGATACATTGAAACGAGTGTTTTACCGGTTTTTACCGGTTTTATGATCTGTGGATTAATTTCGATAGGATTAATGGCATTCAGTAAAAGAGCCGCCAAAAGAAAATTGGCTGCGCGGTAGTATTCTTCGATCGTAGTGATCCGCTTACTATTTCTTGTCACTTTTCAAGATAAGCTGCCCTTGTTCGTTCAATTCTAACTTGTCTTTTTTTAAAGCGCTTCCGAAATTAAAAGAACGGCGATAACTGCTTTGGAAATCTGCATGCTTTTTTTGAGAGGTGGTTTCTGACATAATTGTGTCTTTATTTTTTGCACAAATACATTCTAAAGGATTAAATTTAGTTTCTTTTTGGAAGAAACTACCAACATTCAACAAAAATTTAACTTTCCAATATGTATTATAAATCATTTTTACTCAAGGCTTTGACACTATTATTGTTCTTGGGATGTAAAGAGAAATCCAATGATACCACTCTGCCCGATACCTATGAAACCAATCCGGAAGTTACATTGGCGCTTGAGATTACGGCTCAGTTGGGCGAAGGATCATTTTGGAACTACCCAACTCAGGAATTGTTCTGGGTGGATATACTAAGTAAGAAATTATACCGATATCATCCGGAAAGTCAGACCAATATGGGCTACGATATGCCTTCATTCATAGGTACGGTCGTACCGCAGACAGACAGCACTGCTGTCGTGGCATTGTCTGACGGTATCTACATAAAGGATATGAAAAACGGTACGCTCACCCTCCTATCCAATATCGAAGCCGACCAACCAACTAATAGATTCAACGACGGCAAGGCGGACCCTAACGGCAACCTTTGGGTAGGTTCCATGGATCTTGAGGAAAAGAATCCAACGGCTAAATTATATCGCGTGAATCCTAACGGGGTGGTTACCGCTATGTTGGATAGCATCACCATCTCTAACGGACTCGTTTGGACCAAGGAAGCAAACACCTTTTATTATATAGACACGCCTACCATGAAAGTAAGGGCTTTCGATTATGATGCAACCACTTCGAATATTTCCAATGGACGCGTAGTCGTGAATGTTCCTGCAGAGTTAGGGTATCCCGATGGGATGGCGATCGATAGCGAAGATAAGATCTGGGTGGCCCTTTGGAACGGGAATGCGGTGGTACGTTTCGATCCTCTTACTGGGGAAGTCATGCAAAAGATCCAAGTCCCGGCGCATAACGTCACTAGTTGCGCCTTTGGCGGTGCGGATCTTGACGTACTTTACATAACCACTGCCAGTATTGATATGACAGAAGAAGAACATAGAACATACCCCTTGGCGGGTTCCGTATTTAAAGTTGTACCCGGTGTCAAAGGGGTTCCGACTGCTCAATTTGGCAAAGCCGAATGAAGGTGAAAAACTACATAATAATGGGTGTCAGTGGCTCCGGAAAAACCACGGTAGGAAAAAGGCTTGCGGAAAAACTTGAACTCCCCTTTTATGATGCGGATACCTTTCACCCCCAAGCCAATATCGAAAAAATGAGCAAGGGTATCCCGTTGAACGATACGGACCGAATCCCTTGGCTGCGAACATTGCAACTTGCCATATCCGATTGGGAAAAAGGAGGAGTACTGGCCTGTTCCGCACTAAAGGAATCCTACAGGGAACTTCTTTCCAAGAATAATCAAATTGAATGGATCTATTTGCAAGGGGATTTTGAAACGATTCAACACAGAATGTCCACCCGTGATCATTTCATGCCACCCGAAATGTTGCAGTCCCAGTTTAGCGATCTGGAGCCTCCCTCCTACGGGATCCATATTTCCATTACCCAAAGTCTTGATTCGATAATCGAACAAATTACCCGGCAACTCTCCCTGCCAGGAACTTCACAATGGGGAATCATCGGGATGGGCGTGATGGGCAGAAGTTTAGCAAAGAATGCCCTTTCAAAGGGTATTGCTACTTCCGTTTACAATCGATCTACGGAGGAAGAAAAAGAGGTGATCCCAAATTTTCTAAAAGAAACGGAAGATTTAGCCGTACAAGGATTTACCCATTTAAAGAATTTTGTTTCGTCCTTAGAGACCCCCCGAAAGATAGTAATTATGATCCCTGCAGGTGCTCCTGTAGATGAGATGATCGACGAGTTGACTCCCCTGCTCCGTCCGGACGATATCCTGATGGATGGCGGCAACTCACATTTCTTGGATACACAGCGTAGAGAAATGATCTTACAACAGAGAGGAATCCATTACTTAGGGATTGGCATCAGCGGAGGTGAACAAGGTGCTTTAAAAGGGCCGTCCATGATGGTGGGAGGATCGAAGCAATCGTATGTGCAGGTAAAACACATACTGGAACTGGTGGCGGCAAAGAATTATCAAGGGATTCCATGTACAGCTTACTTAGGACCTAATGGCGCAGGGCATTTCATTAAGACAATTCATAATGGAATTGAATACGGTGAAATGCAGTTACTGGCTGAGTTATATGCGATCCTTCGACCAAGTTTGAACAATGACGAGATCGCTCAGGTTTTATTAGAATGGAAGAACGGGGAAGCATCGGGATTCTTATTAGAGACCACTATAGAAATCCTTCAGAAAAAGGAAGGGGACGATTTTTTATTGGAAAAAGTATTAGATAAGGCCGCCGGCAAGGGAACCGGGACCTGGTCGGCTATTTCAGCATTGGAGCTGGGCGTTCCTGCCGGAATGATGTCGACTGCTGTTTTGGAGCGATTCATATCCTCTTTGAAAGAGCAGAGAGAACGATTATCCAAACAATTGAAAGTGGAAAGTTATGCCGTTACTGTGGATACAGAAAAATTAAAAAGTGCCTACCAATTTGCCCGTATCGTTAACCATCATCAGGGGTTACAGTTGATTGCTACCAGATCTCTTGAACAAAATTGGAAAGTAGATCTTGCGGAGGTTTTAAAAGTTTGGACCAACGGTTGTATACTTCGTTCCGAATTACTTACACTGTTGATTCCAAAGCTAGGCTCAAACGGAAACCTTCTCGATCATCCGGAGATATATAACTTTTTACGCCAAACGGAGAGCGACCTATCTGAAATAGTGCTTTTGGGTATGGAACAACGCACACCGCTCCCCTGCTTGTCCAGTTCGCTACAATATTGGTATAGCATAACGGAAGCCAGCTCCTCTGCCAACCTTATCCAGGCACAACGAGATGCCTTTGGGGCCCATTCCTATAAACGCACTGATCGCCCTGAAAATGAATCATTCACTTCAAACTGGGACCTAAATGGATAGTTCGCTATTATTGGCTATACTGGCCGGCATCATTGTTTTATTGTTTCTTATTCTGAAATTAAGGATACAAGCTTTCTTATCATTGTTGATCGCCAGCATTGTAGTAGGAATCCTCGCAGGGATGTCTCCACCCCTAATCATTGAAACGATACAGACCGGTATGGGAAGTACCTTAGGATTTGTAGCGGTAGTTGTCGGGTTAGGCGCCATGTTTGGTGCTATATTAGAACATTCAGGGGGAGCGGAAGCGGTAGCCGTTTTTTTATTGAAGAAGACAAATAGTAAAGGGGCTACCTGGGCACTGATGCTCACCGGCTTCTTTATCGCCATCCCCGTTTTCTTTGATGTCGCGTTCATCATTTTAGTTCCTTTGATCTATTCCCTGCAGCGGAAATCAAAGAAGTCGTTATTATTATATGGCATTCCGCTTTTGGCGGGTTTAGCGATCACGCATGCCTTTATTCCTCCTACCCCGGGCCCGGTGGCAGTGGCTGATATTTTAAAAGCTGATCTGGGGTGGGTCATTTTATTTGGCTTTATCGCAGGAATTCCAACAGCCATCGTGAGTGGACCCCTATTCGGAAAATACATTGCCAAAAGAATATTTATAGAAGCTCCGGAAGAAATAAGTCATGAACCCATCCCCGAAACACAACTTCCTTCGGTAGGGGTTATTTTAGGGATCATCGGACTTCCCATTGCGCTCATTGTTTGCAATACCCTTTTAAGTAGTCCGTTGGCCAATGGTTGGGTATCAGAAACGGGAGCTGCCTGGATGAAAATGATCGGGCATCCTTTTTCTGCTTTGATCCTGGCCAATCTGCTGGCATGGTATATCCTTGGGATTCGTAAAAGGGTTTCCAAAGAAACCTTGTTGAACATTACGACGCGATCAATGGCTCCCGCCGGAATCATCATTCTATTAACAGGTGCGGGAGGTGTTTTTAAACAAATGCTGATCAATACCGGAGCCGGTGATATGCTGGCAGCTTATTTCGCTGAATTGGGCTTGAGTACGCTATTCTTTGCTTTTATTGTAGCGGCCCTGGTTCGAATATTACAAGGGTCGGCCACCGTAGCTATGATCACTGCCGCAGGGGTAACAGCTCCTTTATTATTAGGCAGTACAGGTGAAATGGAAAAAGCGCTATTGGTCATTGCCATAGCTTCCGGAGCTTCCATCCTATCTCACGTGAATGACAGCGGCTTTTGGTTGGTGAGTAAATATTTGGGGTTGACCGAAAAGCAGACTTTTCGCAGTTTTTCAGTAATGACTACCATTTTAGCGTTAACAGGATTTTCAATGGTTTTGATCTTAGCGATGTTTATCGGTTAAATCGGTAGTAGCCGCATTTCAGATAGGCGCCTTCGGGAAAACTAATAGGATGATCTAGATCGTGATAAGTGACTTCCTCCAATTCATAAGGGCGACTGGCGACTTCCAAGGCTTGTTCATTGATGGCAAAAAAGCTTTGAGCACTTACCCGAGAAGAACAAGACGCTAACACCAGTAATCCCTTAGGGACCACTAATTGTGCTCCTAATGCCGCCAGCTCGGCGTACTTTTTCTCTGCCCCAACCACTTCTTTCGCGCTTTTGGCAAAACTTGGAGGATCAATCACTACAATATCATATCTTTTCCCTTCTGTAATTAAGTTTTGTAACAACTGAAAGGCATCCCCAACCATGATATGGTGTGTTCCATTGTATCTATTCAATAAGCCATTCTCTTTGGCTAACTCGAGTGCCTGCTCGCTAATATCGACACTGGTCACTTCCCTCGCTCCACCCACCAAAGCATGTACTGAGAATCCTCCTGCGTAGGCAAATACATCTAATACGGTTTTTCCTTTCGATAGCTCCCCCACTCGTTTGCGATTGAAACGATGGTCTAGAAAATAGCCTGTCTTATGCCCTTTCAGCACATTGGCGGAGAATTTCACCCCGTGTTCCAAAAAGTGGATATTTTCATCTTCCAGTGCTCCAAATACGATGGTCCCGTCTTTCAAATCGTTCTTTCGTTTTTCCTTCTGTACATTTCTGCTCAACCTAAGCACTGCGGCAGTACAACCGGAAACGGCGATCAATTGTTCTAATATAACATCAAAATAGGGCCACCACATGGATGAATATAACTTAATGACCAGCACCTCGGCGTATACATCGGCTATCAGTCCGGGAAAACTGTCATTCTCCCCGAATATCAATCGGTAACTGTTCGTTTGTTGCGCTAATAAAGGCGTTCTGAGCGAATAAGCCTTCTCAATTTTATTTCTGAAATAATCTGAATCCAATGTGGCCCCTCCATCAAAATGAAGCATTTTTATACGAATGGGTGAATGCGGATCGTACAATCCGATTCCCATGACTTTATTTGATTTATGATCAAAAATAATGGTGACATCACCGGCAGACCCCTCCTTGTTCATTTTCTTAATACTGTCTGAAAAGATCCAGGGATGTTTACTCCGTACACTTCGTTCTCCGATCGGCGAAAGTTTTACGGCAATTATTTGAGGTGCGTTTTTTGAAATTTCAGTTGGCATTTACTAGTCTAAACTTTGATTGATCTTTTTCCGGTAGCGACTTTGTACAATATCGATAAGGATTAAATTTAAGCAATGTAAAGTTACAAGGATGTTCGACATAAAAAAACCGAAACAAAGGTTTCGGTTTTGATGTGGGATATGGAGAATTTAGTGTTAATTCCCCGCTTTTCTTTGGGCATCCTCCTTCATTTTCTCATTGGGAACGATCACAATGTTCACTCTTCTGTTTTGCGATCTTCCTTCGGGTGTATCGTTGCTCGCAATCGGACTGCTTTCGCCGAACCAATTGGTGGTAAAACGTGATGCGTTTAATCCTTTGGTGTTCACAAAATAATTAGTGACCGACTGGGCTCTGTTTTTAGAAAGCGTCATATTGTATTCCTCCGTACCGGCACTGTCGGTATGCCCCACCACCAACACATTCGTGTCCGGATATTCCAAAAGTATAGCAGCCAATTTATCGAGATTCTCTTTAGACGCGGCATTCACGTTGTATTTCTCGGTATCGAAATATACTCCGTTACTCTGTCCGTCGAAGGTAATTACAATCCCATCATCAACCCTTTCTACCTCCGCTCCTGGTATTTCCTGTTCGATCTTTTTCGCTTGGTTGTCCATTTGTCTTCCAATGATCCCGCCTGCAGCACCACCTACTACGCCGCCGATAACTGCGCCTATTTCACCGTTGCCGCCTTTACCGGCATTGTTGCCAATGATAGCGCCTAATATCGCGCCACCGGCAGCCCCAATAACTACTCCTTTTTGGGTATTATTTGCATTCTTTGTAGCCTCGCAATTTGAAAAGGCGATCGATAATGTTAATACAAGGGCAATAAGCCCCAATCTATTTAAAATTGTTTTCATAGTTATTCGCTTAATTTAGAGAAGTTCATCATAATAGTAAATGGTTTTCCTTCCAAAGAAACGGTTTGTTCCCATTGCATGGAAGTATCGGTCAATTGTGATAATCGCAGTCTAAAGCCGGTGTTGTTTTCCGATTTATGCTTTTCATTGGTCGGTTTTAATAAAAAATCATAGAGACCTGTTTCCGCATTCATTTCTTGAATATCAAAAATGAAATTCCTATCTCCACCAATGCAGTTCTCCGAATTGATACTATATACCCCGGTATTGTTGTTTGGGATAAATCGCCAGGATGAACCCACAAAACATTCTTTAGAAGCATCGTTGAGCAATTTAATATTAAAATTACCGCTCTCGCTGTAACTAATCTTGTCCAGGGACCAATACCCTTTGATAACCTTACGCGATTCAATTACCGTCTTCGGGGCTCCGCAAGCGATGACCAGCGTAGTTAATAAAGTAAATAAAATTAAATTTTTCATAATATATTGGGTTAATCGTTCTGAAATTCTGCAAAAACTATAGGCTAAAACATAACAAAAAAAGAAGGGTTATTATCTAAAAGTCACTGTTGGTGTCGTCCAAATAAACGAACGGATATAGCTCTGCACTATCTTATAAGAATACACTAAATTAGCCTTATTCCGTGGATTTACGTCTTCCTTTGACAAAGATTTAACTACCCTTACATTAATAAGCCAAAAGCTCTTCCAATACTTTGCCAAATCGGGCTTTGGGCAAATATTGTTGCTCCAAAGCGGTAGTAAAAGGAATAGGAGTTTCTAAACTTGCCACTCTTCTGACGGGTGCGTCCAAATAAGTGAAACAATTTTCTCCAATCAGTGCTGCAATATCCGAAGCAATACCTCCAAACAGAGAATCCTCCTGAAGGATTATAACCTTTCCGGTCTTTTGAACGGATTGATAAATAGCTTCCGTATCCAGTGGTATCAGTGTACGAAGATCAATGATATCAGCAGAAACAGTCATGCTTCCTATTACCTCCAAAGCCCAATGCACGCCGGCTCCGTAGGTAACAACAGTAACATCGTTGCCTTCTTGTAACAAAGCAGCTTTACCAAATGGAATTGTATAATAATCGGTAGGTACTTCTCCTCTAATACTTCGGTATAAGGCTTTATGTTCAAAGAACATCACCGGGTTAGGATCTTCAATGGCCGTGGCTAATAATCCTTTGGCATCTGCAGGGAAAGCCGGATACACTACTTTCAATCCGGGTGTATGGGTAAACCAGGCTTCATTGGTCTGACTGTGAAAGGGTCCTGCACCTACCCCTGCGCCACAAGGCATTCGAATCACAACATCTGCCTTTTCATTCCATCGATAATGGGATTTGGCGAGGTAATTCACGATGGGATTAAAACCTGAACTCACAAAATCGGCAAATTGCATTTCTACCACCGACTTAAAACCATTGATAGATAGTCCCATAGCAGCAGAAACGATCGCCGATTCACAAATAGGGGTGTTTCGGATACGTCCTTTTCCAAACTGTGCCAAAAAGCCTTCAGTGATCTTAAAAACTCCTCCATACTCCGCTATGTCCTGCCCCATGATCACCAAGTTATCATGACGCTCCATCGATTGACGCAAACCTTCGGAAATAGCATCTATTAAACGTAATTCCTTTGAGGTGTTATTTGGCGTAACTTCTTGATATATATAATTTTGAAATACATCATTTAATTCTTCACTTTCAATAGGAGCGATCTTTTCTTCCGCAAAAGCGATCTCGAGATTTTCATTGATCTCATTCAGTATACTCTTTTTCATATTGACTTCGACCTCTTCTGTGAGAATACCTTGTCTCTTTAAATAATGAGCATAGTTCTCTAAGGGGTCTTTCAATGCCCAAACATCCAATAATTCCTGAGGCACATACTTTGTTCCACTGGCTTCTTCATGTCCGCGCATTCGGAACGTCATAAACTCGACCATCACCGGACGAGGATGCTCACGCATACTCTCGGTAATCTCCTTTAAGGCTGTATAAACTTCAAGAATGTTATTACCTTCAAGGATATGACTTTCCATACCATATCCTATCGCCCGATCGGCCAATTGTTTACATCGAAATTGTTCTTCGGTGGGAGTAGATAATCCATAACCATTGTTCTCAATACAAAATAGTACCGGGAGATCCCAAACCGAGGCCACATTCAATGCCTCGTGTATATCGCCTTCACTGGTCCCTCCTTCCCCGGTAAAAACAGCACAAACCTGTTTGTTTTGTTTAAGTAAGTTTCCTAAGGCAATTCCGTCGGCCACTCCAAATTGAGGTCCTAAATGTGAGATCATCCCAATAATATGGAATTCCTGGGTGCCAAAATGAAAACTTCGGTCCCTGCCTTTGGTAAACCCATTGGCTTTCCCTTGCCATTGGGAGAAAAGTCGGTATAACGGTATATCTCTACCGGTGAAAATCCCTAAGTTCCTATGCATAGGGAGGATATATTCATCTTTATCCAAAACCGAAGCTACCGCCACAGAAATGGCCTCCTGTCCAATCCCACTGAACCATTTTGATATCTTACCCTGACGCAATAGAATGAGCATTTTCTCTTCGATCATACGAGGTTTTAACATTCGTTCATAGAGATTTAACAGGGTAACATCTTCAATTCCTTGACGATTATAAGAAAACGGGGTATGCGGAATTGTATCGGAGCTCATGAAAGCATTTTAAGTACCCAAAAGTAGAAAAATTATCACGTTTCAAAATAGGTTTTCGTCTTTTTTTCCTTCGGAATTAGAGGTGATTATTGGTATATTTGTACTTATATTTTTTTATCATGAATAATATCCCTTGTGTTGATCTGGCCGACTTTCTTTCCGATGATCCTGTTCGTAAGCAAAAATTTGTGCAAGAGATCGGCACTGCCTATGAGGAAATTGGGTTTGTCTCTTTGAAGAATCATTTTTTAAGTGATGATTTAGTAACACGACTCTATACAGAAGTGAAGTCATTTTTTGCCCTTCCTACAGAAACAAAGAAAAAATACGAAATTGAAGGACTTGGAGGTCAGAGAGGCTACGTTTCCTTTGGAAAAGAACACGCAAAGGGTAAAAAAGAAGGGGATTTGAAAGAGTTCTGGCATTTCGGTCAGGAGCCTTCAAAAGACGCAAACCTAACTGATAGTTACCCGTCGAATGTGATGGTGAGTGAACTTCCCGAATTTAATGCGACAGGAATGGAAACCTATCGCATGTTGGAAAAAACCGCCATCTATGTGCTGCGTGCATTAGCGCTATATATCGGGATGGAAGAGAATTATTTCGATCATTGGGTGTCGAATGGAAATAGTATCCTTCGCCCTATTCATTATCCTCCTATTACCGAAGAACCTAAAGGAGCTGTGCGCGCAGGTGCGCATGGGGACATTAATTTAATTACGTTACTGATGGGTGCTTCTACCGGTGGGCTGCAAGTGTTGCGCAAGGATGGTGTATGGATGGACGCCATACCCAAAGAAGATGAACTCGTGATCAATGTAGGAGATATGCTGGAACGCCACACAAACAATAAACTTCGCTCTACGATCCACCGTGTCGTGAATCCACCAAAAGATCAATGGAACACACCTCGTTATTCAATACCCTTCTTTATGCATCCCCGAAGTGATATGAAATTGAACTGTTTGGAAGTGTGCGTTGATAAAGAACATCCTAAGGCCTATGAAGATATTACCGCCGGTGATTTTCTTCACCAACGATTAGTGGAAATTGGCCTGATTAAAAAATAAACCCTTGGATTTACAAGATCAATTAAAAAACCTTTTTCCTGAACATATTCCTTCAGAAACTCCAGAACCAAATGGATCTGAGTCTGCTATATGGATGCAGGATGATCCCCTTATCTGTAAGTATGAAAAACGGAAAGGAAAAGCCACTACGATCATAGAAGGATATACCGGCGCCGATGAAGATTTTAAGCAATTGGCAAAAGAAATTAAACAACTCTTAAGTGTGGGAGGAAGTTTTAAAAATGAACAGATCATTATCCAAGGGGATTACCGTGATAGGATCATGGCGTTTTTAAAAGAAAAAGGCTTTAAAACCAAACGTGTAGGAGGATGAGAATGGCAGAATCGGAACTGATCTTACACCCGGATGGAAGTATTTACCACTTACAATTACATCCGGGAGATATCGCTGACACCATTATCACGGTGGGCGATCAAGATCGAGTAGATCAAATATCTCAACATTTCGACACTATAGAGCTTAAGGTCCAACACAGAGAATTTAAAACCCATACGGGGACATTGAACGGGAAGCGCTTGACCGTAATTTCTACCGGCATTGGGCCCGATAATATAGATATTGTATGCAATGAATTGGACGCGCTGGTAAATATTGATTTTTCAAGTCGGCAGCCCAAGGAAGTGTTAACTTCCCTCAATATAATACGGGTTGGGACTTCAGGCTCCCTGCAACCGAACATTCCTGTTGATTCGTTCGTAAGGAGTGACATCGGTGTAGGTTTTGATAATTTACTGTACTATTACGGTCACTTAGAAGAGATCCGCCTTTCTGATTTTTCAGATGCTTTTATGAAGCATACCCAATGGAATCTATTGAATGCCGTTCCCTATGCTGTTAGCGCGGATGAGGAACTGCGGAAACTTTTTTCCTCTGATCTTTTTATTCCGGGAATTACAGCTACCCAGGTCGGTTTTTATGGGCCTCAGGGTCGAGTACTTCGACTGGGATTGAAGGATCCAAAACTAAATGAGAAACTGGCTACTTTTACGTATCACAGTCAAAAGATCACTAATATGGAAATGGAAACCGCCGCCATATATGGGATGTCTCGTTTAATGGGTCATAAAGCCTTATCCTTGAACGCTATTTTGGCAAATCGATCGAATGGCACCTTTAGTAAGGATCCACAAAAGGCGATCGAAAAATTAATTGAACACACTTTAGCTATCTTACTGCCATGAAACAGTTTCGAATAGGTGGCGTACCGGAACATTTTAACTTCCCCTGGTACCTCACTTTAAAGAACAAAGAATACCATTCACATGACATAAATCTGCGATGGCAGGATTATTATGGAGGTACCGGGGAGATGTGTACTGCCTTACGGGAAAAGGAAATTGATCTGGCAGTGATTCTCACGGAAGGAATAGTGAGGGATATCATCGAAGGGAATCAATGTAAAATAGTACAGGTGTTTGTAGCATCCCCTTTAATATGGGGAATTCATGTGGCACAAAATTCAAGTTACCATTCTATCACCGACCTAAAAGGGACCGCGGCTGCGATTAGTAGGTTTGGAAGCGGCTCTCACTTAATGACTTATGTAAATGCTGAAAATCAAGGATGGGATACTGAAAAGGATCTGGATTTCGTAGAAATAAGTGATCTGAGCGGGGCCTTAGAAGGACTTCCCAATAACGTGGGTGATTACTTTATGTGGGAAAAATTTACGACCAAGCCTTATGTAGATAATGGGCCTTTTCGTTTAGTGGGAGAATGCCCGACCCCTTGGCCTTGTTTTGTCATAGCGGTTCGAAATGAAGTGTTGGAGAGAGAACCGGAAGCAATCGCTGCCATATTAGAGGTCATCAACAAAACAACTTCTGAATTTAAAAACATTCCTTCCATTGATCTTATGTTGTCTAACCGATACGGACAACTACCTGAAGACGTGCAAGAATGGTTATCCTTAACCGAATGGAGTCAGAAAAATCTTAGTTTGGAACAAGTTGATAAAGTGCAGACAAAGCTAAAACAGTTAGATTTAATTGCTGAAAAAATTCCTTCGGAAAATATTTTATATTTTTTTTAAGAACTGCGCAACCTCATAACTATTGCTGCATCTTACTCATGTAATTTGTAAGGTTATGATCACTTTTTTAATTGTTTTAGGGGCATTACTGGTTACAAACTTTCTTTTATTGCAATTCAGCTGCAACGATAACGCCGATGCTGAAATCCCCGAAGAAGAATAGTTTGCTTCTTACCATTGTATCATTTTTTTATTTCTCTCCAACAAATAGTCGTTGGCAATACTGAAATGCCTATTTCCAAACCAAAGGCCACGATTGGCACTCAAAGGCGACGGATGTCCGCTTGTTAGCACCAAGTGTCTCTCTCGATCGATCATGGCGCCTTTTTTTTTGGCATAACCTCCCCAAAGCAGAAAGACCAGTCCTTCTTTATTTTCAGAGAGAATTGAAATCACTCTGTCGGTAAATGTTTCCCATCCTTTGTTTTGATGACTCCCTGCCTGATGGGCTCTAACTGTTAAGGTCGCATTCAGCAGCAGCACACCTTGATCTGCCCATCGCTCCAAGTTACCACTTTGTGGCACAGGAATTTGAAGATCGGATTCGATCTCTTTAAATATATTGATCAGGCTGGGCGGAGGTGATATCCCTTCCGGCACCGAAAAGCATAAACCATGTGCCTGTCCAGGTCCGTGATAGGGATCTTGACCGATGATAACCAATTTTACTTTCGTAAATGGTGTGTGATCAAAGGCTGAAAATAATTGTTTTCCAGGTGGATAGCAGCTGTGAATTTTATATTCTTCTTTTACAAAATGAATTAATTGCTTAAAATAATCCTTCTCAAATTCATCTTGCAATGCTACTTCCCACGAAGGCTCAATTTTTACCTTCATTATTCGTACTTTTGTGCCTGAAATTAACAAAATTAATTGATTTTTCTACTGCCCTATTCTTATGAGTAAAATTCATTCGAGCACTCTTAAAGATCTAGAATTCCCTGTGGTACTGTCACAAGTCGCTGGGCTCTGCGCTACCGAATTGGGTAAAGAGAAAGTTTTTGAAATTATTCCTTCTTCAGATAAAGAAATAATTCTACCGGAATTGCAACGTGTGAAAGAGTTTACGGCTTCTTTTCAAAATGACAATCGCATTCCTAACCATGGATTTGACCCTATTACAAAGGAATTACGACTTTTGGAGATCGAGAACAGCACGGTGGAAGTTTCCGGCTTTCGACGTATTCTATCAGTGGCACTCACGACTTTTGAATTACTGAAGTTCTTCAAAAAATATGAAGAGTTTTATCAGCAACTACAGCTATACGCCGAATCAATAACTTATACTCCCCGAATTGCTGAGGAGATTCAAAGAGTGATCGATAAATACGGGGAGGTGAAAGATAATGCTTCGCCGGCACTGGAATCCATTCGAAAACAATTACAACATGTGAAGGGTCAGATCAATGCGTCTTTTTCCCGAGCCCTTACGCAATATGTACAAGCCGATTATTTAGATGAAATTAGAGAATCGGTTGTGGAAAACCGAAGAGTCTTGGCGGTAAAGGCAATGCATCGTAAAAAGGTAAAAGGAGCCGTTTTAGGCCAATCGAAAACGGGAAGTATTGTGTATATCGAACCGCAACAAACCCTAGAATATACTATTGAATTAAGTAATTTACTTTATGAGGAGGACGAGGAAGTAAAACGAATATTAAAAGAACTCACTGAAACTATTCGCCCGTTCTATGAATTTCTGAAAAGTTATCAAGACTATTTGATCCGGATCGATGTTTGGTACGCCAAAGCCAAATATGCCAACGATATTGGAGGCGTATTGCCCTTATTTTCCAAGGATCGGCATTTGTGGTTAAAGAATGCCTACCACCCCCTATTATTGCTTTCCAATAAGCGCCAAAAGAAGAAAACTTTTCCTCAAACCATAGGTTTGGAACCTAATAACCGGATTGTTGTGATCTCCGGACCCAATGCGGGCGGAAAGAGTATTACCTTAAAAACAGTGGGGTTATTACAACTTATGATCCAAAGTGGGATGTTGATCCCCGTAGATCCTTACAGTGAGATCTGTTTGTTTGAGCGGATACTTACGGATATTGGCGACAACCAGTCTATAGAGAATCACCTGAGCACCTATAGTTACCGATTGAAACAGATGAATCAATTTTTAAAGAAATGCAATGACAAAACATTGTTCTTAATCGATGAATTTGGAACGGGAAGTGACCCAGAGTTAGGGGGTGCACTGGCGGAGACATTTTTGGAAGTTTTCTACGAAAGAGGAGCTTTTGGAATTATCACAACACATTATTCGAATCTAAAACTTTTGGCCAATGAATTACCGCACGCAACCAATGCGAATATGCAATTCGACAGTAAAAGTTTGGAACCTTTGTACCAACTTCATCTAGGGGAAGCGGGAAGCTCCTTTACCTTTGAAGTCGCTCAAAAGAATGGAATACCCTATGGGTTGATTAATAGAGCAAAGAAAAAGATAGAAGGTGGTAAAGTTCGATTTGACAAGACCATTGCGAACCTGCAAAAAGAGCGATCAGCACTTCGGAAAACCTCCCAATCATTAAAATCGGAAGAAGATAAAGCCAAAGAAGAAGCGAAACAACTGGAAGAGACCAATACCAGAATTCAACAGAAACTCGAAAGCTATCAGGAATTATACGATGCCAATCAGAAATGGATCTCTTTGGGAAAAAGGTTTGATTCGCTTTCTGAAAAGTTTTTTAACAATAAACGAAAGAAGGAATTAACAGATGAATTGTTAAAAATGGTGCTTCAGGAGAATGTTAAACGAAAAAAGATAGCGCCCCAGCAAAAAAAGGTAGAGAAAGTAAAGGAACAAAAAGTCATCAAGGAAGTGGAACGCAAAGTGGAAGGAATTCGCAAACGCAAAAAGAAGGAGAAAGAAGCCGCTAAAAATGTGCCCGTCAAACCAAAAGTTACTTTACAGATTGGAGACAGGGTGCGTATGATTGATGGCAGAGCCATCGGCACCATCGATTCGATCGAAAAGAAAAAGGCCATTGTGAATTATGGCATTTTCACTACCAATGTGAGCTTAGAGGAACTAGAAAAAGTATAATGAAAAAGACTATTTCCCATAAAATTATACTATTCGATGGTGTTTGCAACTTGTGCAACAGTTCCGTGAATTTTGTAATTGCTCATGATAAAAAGAACCTATTTAAGTTTGCTCCACTTCAGGAAAAAGTGGGTCAAAATTTAATTCGTGAGTTTCAGATCGATCCTGCGAAAACCGATTCCATTGTGCTTATTGACAATGGACGAGCCTATGTTAAATCTACGGCTGCTTTGCGCATAGCCCGCAATTTGAATGGCGCTTATCCATTACTTTACTCCTTCATTATACTGCCTGCTTTCCTTCGAAATTGGGTATACGATTGGGTGGCAAGGAATCGCTATAAATGGTTTGGAAAAAAAGAAAGTTGTAGGATCCCTACTCCTGAATTGCGAGAGAAGTTTCTGTAACTACTTCAAGTTCTCTAGAATGAAGTCTATGGTCTTACTCTGATTGTTATTTTGATCAAAGGCAAAATTTCGATAGGGGTTTTCCCCTATCATACCTTTACGCTTCCATTGCTCTATTAATTCGACATGATCAATATTAACCTTTCCGGTAAGTAATATATTCAGGTCCTTTTTTTCGTGGTAGTAATTGTACACCTTTTTCAGTCCGGTCAAGTAGGTATAATCTTTGGTAAATCCTCCTCCCCTGTGCGCTCTTAGGGAAATATTATACGATTCCTCACGGTTTAATTTATACTGATTATGCAATAGATCGAAAGTGTCGCAGAAATTGAATCCCTTCCGAAGGCTGTCTGCGGCAATAACGCGATAAGAAAGCTCCTTCAGCCGATATAGGGTCAAGCAACCACTCATATACTCGCTAAATACGGCCAAACCTTCCTGAGTTTCCACATTATTTGGAAAACCGTTATGGAATATTTTTAATAGATGACTTAAACCATTGAAGGTAGTGACCATGTGTACCCCGATTTCATGATTAGCCAAAACCTTCAACTGATTAGCACTGAAACGATGATTCTTTTTCAGGAACAAGGTTTGGGTATTGTTCTGCACCATGGCAGCCGCAGAGATCTTGTTCGACATCTTCACGTGGTAGTCAAACTTAAACTTCTTAGAAAATTCAGTAAAATAGCCCAAGGCATCTTCCGAATTGAAAACCGGGAACATTTCCTGATCGAATTGCTCATCATTAAAATGCAAAATAAATTGAGCATTCGCCACATCCTTATCCGTAGGTGTTCCAAAGGATTTTAAGGCATTGAAATAGAACTTTTTTCCTTTACCAATAGTTTCTATACATTGAATAAGGCCTGAATAATCATAGATCACCTCTCGGTAGAACTTCCTAGACTCCTCATCCTTAATGCTGTCGATGTCTTGAGAAAATAATGCTTGTTGCAATCTATGAGCGTTGAAATCGATCTTCTTATACTTGAAATTGGGATTGATATTGTATTTGGACCCAAAAAAATGGCGCTTTTCCTGTTCAATATTGATGGGGTTGATGTAATCCAGCAATTCAATTTTTTGCACCAATTGATGTAATTCCCGGTCTATTTTATACAGATTAGGATTTGTCTCTATAAGTTCTTCCGTACTGATCATAATGATAGGCTATGTTCGCGATAAAATGTCGCTGCATGCAACGGGAGTCGATCCCGCAATTCTTTTTCAATAGCGGCAACTACTTCGGGAAAGATCACTTCCGTTAATTCATCGCAATAAATCTTCTTGAATTCAGTGGCCAAAACTAAGGTATTCTTAAAGTTCTGAGTGATAAATTTCAGGAAATATCCATTGCCGAAGAAGGTATTATTGATTTCTGAAGTGGATACCATTCCTTCCGGCAGCACCAATTCAGAAAGGCTCTGGCGCCAATCCTCCACCCACTTACCAAATCGGTCGTTATCAATATTGCTGGTTCCCAGGTTAATGACGGGCACTTCACGGTCCCAGCGTCGCCAGTTATAACTATGCATATCATAGACGACCACTACGCCAAACATGGATTCCAATTTCCCGATCAATGTAGCAACTACCCTATAAAAATTCGCATGCTTTTGAAGACTCGCTTCATGTTGATCCTTGTTCAAGGGTTCCTTCCACAATTTCTTACCCCAAGCATCTTCATAAATAGCTCCTTCCGGTTCACGATTCAGATCATATTCAAACCGACTATCACACCCGGCCATAACGATGGGATGAGTTCTTACAAACTCTTTCGTACAAGGATCCTCTTCGAACCATCGATCATATTCCGAATGCAAACAATTATCCCAAAGTTCCCTGCGGAATTGATGTCCGTCATGAACGGCACCACAAACATAATGCACATATTTCTCTATTTTCAATGTAAAAGAATAATCTTCGGCCACGGCCTCAAAGATCTCTTCTCGCTGAATTTTTGCAATGATATGCTCAATGGATAGCTTCTCCATGGCGGGGATATCTAATGGGTTGGAATTAGGCCTCGTCTACGTGTTTACGGAGCTTCTTACGCCGTTCAAAAGCATTGACTCGCTCCACTACTTTGTCTTCTACGAAATCGATCACTTTTTCCTGAACCCTGGTCTTATAAACTCGATTCATATAAGTGATCCCGCCTGGAGACATTACGTTCACTTCGACCAACATTCCGTTGATGACGTCAATACCCACAAAATAAAGCCCATCCTTTACCAGTTTAGGACCAATTCTTCGGCATAATTCTTTCTCTTCGTTTGTGAGTATATGTTTTACCACAGTTCCTCCTGCACTCACGTTAGATCGGTGATCCTCTTCTCCGGGTACACGCCGCATGGCTCCAATAGGTTTTCCATTCAACATCAAAACTCTGACATCTCCCTGATCTGCCCCTTCGATATATTCTTGTAAAATCACATAATTGGAAGTTCCATCCTTATTGTCTATATAAAAATCCAATAGGGAATTGATGCTTTTCATAGCGCTCTTTTCCAATAAAATAACGCCTGATCCGCCGTACCCATTCAAGGGTTTTAGGATCATTTTTTCAGGACCTTCTTTAATGATCTTTTTTAAATATTCCTTGTTCTTGGTAACATGTGTGCGCGGAATGAACTCATTATCCTCGTCTTCAAAAACTGCCGTATACATCTTGTTGTTAGCACGTCTTATTCCGTCCAGATCGTTCATGATAAATACATCATCCTTGACGCTATCCAAAAAGTTGAGCATGATCATATCCAGTGGTGGATTGCTTCTTAAGATGATTACGTCAAAGCCTGCCAATGGAAGCATTTCGTCATAGAATTCAGTTTTGGCATGAAAAGCCTTTAACGATCCCGGAATTTTATCTTTTCGGGTGACACACCTGCAAAATGCATAAGCAACGCTGTCGCGGATCGTTAAATTTGCAGGAGTGGTTATAGCAAGGCCATGGCCTCTTTTGACAAATTCGTGGATCATAGCGAGTGTGGAATCGTCTTCCGGATTCATCTCGTTCCAAGGATACATTATAAAACAAACATTCATCGTCTTTTTTTAAGAATTTTAAAGATAACAATTCCGCCAAAGAACGGAAATAAAAATATGCTTTTGAGAGCAATTCATCCCGATTTATAGAAGGTTGGAAGTTAAATACCCTTTTGATGTGGTTTTTAGATTTAGTACCTTTAACCTATCTATTTTAAAAAACCGACTATGAATGTTGAAATTATTATGACCTGGATCAAGGAGATTATTTTTACCTATGGTCCTGAATTACTAAAAGCTTTGGCCCTACTCGTTATAGGTCTTTGGGTGATTAAATTGATCCTGCGAGCTATCCGAAAAGGTCTTGCCAAAGGTGGCTTGGACGATACCTTAAAAAAATTCCTGTCAAATCTTGTCGGATGGATATTGAAAATCATGCTGTTTATCGCAGTGTTAGGTCAATTAGGCATCCAATCCACTTCATTCGTGGCGGTCTTAGGTGCTGCCGGTTTGGCGGTTGGATTGGCATTACAAGGCTCTCTTGCCAATTTTGCCGGGGGTGTTTTGATCATGTTATTTCGCCCTTTTAAAGTTGGAGATACGATACAAGCACAAGGGGAAATCGGTACGGTCAAGGAAATAGATATATTTACCACTAAATTATTGACTCCACAAAACCGATTGGTAATTATACCAAACGGATCACTTTCAAATGGAAATATTACCAATTTTACGGCGGAAGGATTTCAGAAGATATTCTTGACCATTGGCGTTTCTTATGACGCCGATATCAAACAAACAAAGGAGGTCCTTTGGAATGCCATACAAAAGCAAGAGCATGTAATGGCCGATCCCCCACCATTGGTGGAAGTTTCAGGATTAGGGGATAGTTCAGTGGATTTTGCCGTTCGAGGCGCCGTTCCTAATGAATTCTTTTGGCCTACCCAGTTTGCTTTAATTGCAACGATCAAGGAAGATCTCGATGCGGCAGGAATTGAAATTCCATATCCGCATCAGGTAGAAATTCAGAGAAAAGGTTAAAACTAAAAAAGCCGCTGAGAAGCGGCTTTTTATTTATTTATGTGGATAGTTATCATCCCAATCTCTTACATGTGGCTCTCCTAATTTACCTTGTGCTTTCGCAACCATCATAGAAACTGCTGCATCTCCCGTTACATTAACAACGGTTCTACACATATCTAACGGACGATCTACAGCGAAGATTAAAGCTAATCCTGCTTCAGGGATTCCTGCCTGGGCCAATACGATCACTAACATGACCATTCCAGCTCCAGGGACTGCAGCTGAACCAATGGATGCAAGGGTGGCGGTAGCAATAATCCCTAATTGAGTCCCAAAGGAAAGATCCATGCCAAACGCCTGCGCAATGAAAACAGCAGCAACAGCCTGATACAAACTGGTCCCATCCATATTGATCGTGGCGCCAATTGGAAGCACAAAACTGGTCACTTCTTTTTTTACGCCCAAATGTTCTTCCACGCGTTCCATCGTTACCGGCAGGGTAGCTGCACTGGAACTCGTCGAAAAAGCTAATAACTGCGCGGGTGCCATTCCATTCAAGAAGAAACTAGGTGTCTTCTTTGTAAATACCCAAACTAATAACAGATACACGCCAATCATCAGCAGCAATCCAATAAGTACACTCAGTGCATACATCCCCAGAGCGGCAAACAGATCGGCGCTAGGGGCTTCAACCACTAAGGCTGCCAATAAGGCAAAAACTCCATAGGGTGCGGCCAGCATGATCAAGTCGATCATTTTCAGTATCACTTCATTAAAGCCATCAAAGAAATCCTTTACGGGCTTAGAGCTGGATTCAGGAATAAGGATCAGCCCTATTCCGAAGAAAATAGCAAAAAAGATCACTTGTAACATATTGCGGTTATTGGACGACGCTCCGATGATGTTATCCGGCACTATATCCACAAGGGCCTGTAAGGGACCCGCTTCTTTTTGTTGATGCGCCTCCTCCTGACGTTTTTGCGCTTCTCCTCCATAGGATTCCACAAGTTCATTACGGGTTCCTTCGGAAATACTGTTTCCCGGCTTAATGACATTCACCACCATCAATCCGATGGAAACCGCTATGACAGTTGTGATCACATAAGTACTAATGGTTCTTAGACCCATCTTCGAAAGACTTGAAATATCTTTCAGATCGGATACGCCTTTAATTAGTGACGCCAAGATCAATGGAACGGCGATAAGCTTTAAGGCATTGATAAAGATGGTTCCAAAAGGTTTGATCCAATCTCCGATCATTTGTGATCCCCAGGAGAAATTATTCAAAACCAAGGCAACCACCACTCCGAGAACCATTCCCAGAAGGATTTGCCAGTGTAATGCCAATTTTTTCATACGCTAAGTTAAAGTTTGGACAATTGATTGAGCAGGTAAAAATCCGCTACTACTAAAGCGGCCATCGCTTCTACAATAGGCACTGCTCTGGGAACGACACAAGGATCATGTCTACCCTTTCCCTGCATTTCAACAACTTTTCCATCAGAATCGATGGTTTCCTGCTTTTGCATGATGGTAGCTACAGGTTTAAATGCTACCTTAAAATAAATATCTTCTCCATTACTGATCCCTCCTTGTACCCCGCCGCTATGATTGGTTTTTGTAGAACCATCGGGATTAAAGAGATCGTTGTGTTCACTCCCCTTGAGCCGTGTACCTGCAAATCCGCTCCCGTATTCGAAGCCTTTTACAGCATTGATAGACAACATCGCTTTACCGAGTTGAGCATGCAATTTATCAAAGACGGGTTCACCTAATCCGATGGGAACGTTTTGGATCACGCAACTAATACTTCCCCCTACAGTATCTCCTTCTTTGCGCACTTCTTTGATGTACGCTTCCATCTGTCGAGCTATTTCGGGATCCGCACAACGTACCGGGTTCTTTTCTATTTCGGCAAAATCTAACTCTTGGTAGGGCTTGGTGACTTCTAAATTACCAACCGATGAAACATAGGCTGTAATTTTTACTTGCTTCAAAAGCTGTTTAGCGATGGCTCCGGCAGCGACCCGACATGCAGTTTCTCTCGCCGAAGAACGTCCTCCTCCTCTATAATCTCGAATACCATATTTTTGATCATAGGTATAATCCGCATGAGAAGGGCGGTAAGTGTCCTTGATGTGGGAGTAATCCGGAGATTTTTGATCGGTATTCTCAATGATAAAACCAATGGGGCTACCCGTTGTAATACCTTCAAAAATACCTGACAGAAACTTAATGGAGTCCAGCTCCTTTCGTTGCGTAACTATATTCGATTGCCCGGGCATGCGTCGTTGCATCTCCGATTCAATGGCTTCAAAATCTAACTTCAACCCCGCAGGACAGCCATCTATGATTCCGCCCAAGGCTGGGCCGTGGGATTCTCCAAAAGTGGTAAGGGTAAATACTGTGCCGAAGGAATTTCCTGCCATAGGGGTGTTTTTAACAAATGTAAATCATTGCAGTTGAATATAAAAAATATATCCTTTCTTAATCTTACAGAAACATGGAGGAGTAAATGATAATCATTTTTTATTAAAGCGGTAACTTTTCTGTAATGAGTATCCTCGAAGAATTTCAGTTATTTGTTATTTATACAACCTACTTGAAAAGAAAAATAGACATTGTTGTCCTATCGGATATCCACTTAGGAACTTATGGGTGTCATGCAAAAGAGGTATTACACTATCTCAATTCAGTTCGCCCGGATAAACTAATTTTGAACGGAGATATCTTTGATATTTGGCAGTTCAGGAAACGGTATTTTCCAAAGTCGCATTTGCTTGTAATCAAAAAAATTATAGCCCTCGCTTCGAAAGGCACCAAGGTGTATTATATTACCGGGAATCACGATGAAAGCCTTCGTAGATTTAGTGATACGAAAATGGGAAATATCTATATTCTGGACAAACTAGTGCTCAATCTGGATGGGAAAACAGCTTGGTTCTTTCATGGTGACGTTTTTGATGCTTCTATTCAGCATACTAAATGGATTGCAAAATTGGGGGGATGGGGATATGATTTACTCATACGTTTCAATCGAATCATAAATCTAATCTTACTTAAAATGGGGAGAGAGAAATATTCGCTATCAAAAAAAATCAAGAATACTGTCAAGGGTTCAGTGAAATTTATTTCCGATTTTGAAAAAACGGCCACGGAACTAGCGATTGAGAATAAGTTTGATTATGTAATTTGCGGTCATATTCATCAGCCCAAGATCGAAAGAGTGACCTCAAATAAAGGAAGTACAACTTATCTCAACAGTGGAGATTGGATCGAAAACCTTACGGCTTTGGAATACAATCATCAAAAGTGGAATTTATTTTATTATCAATCGGAAAAAAAATTCATCATTCCGAATGAAGAAGTTGAATTAGACGAATGGAAAAACTTTCCCTCAATAGTTTCAGCATCCATAATTAACAGGTAATTAATGAAGCAATGCATTCCTTAAAACCGTTACCGGATGCAGTGCCTTCCTTTGTGTTCCATCTTTGATCTGATGCCTGCATGAGGTGCCGTTGGCAACAATTAGAGTTGCTGAATCTAATTTTCGAATGACCGGAAACAGTTTCGTTTCGCCAATCTTCATACTTACTTCATAATGCTCTCGTTCATATCCAAAACTCCCGGCCATCCCGCAACAACCACTCGTAATTAAAGTAGGTTTATAGTTTTTTGGAAGGTTAAGTAGGTCAAAAGTCACTTTTTGATTGCTCAACGATTTCTGATGGCAATGCACGTGTATCTTTACTTGCTTTTCTTCCGTAGTAAAATTGGAGCTATCAATATTTCCTTTGTTTGCTTCTTCGGAAAGAAATTCTTCCATAAGAAGGCAATGCTTGCTTAATTCAACAGCCGCGTCTTTATTCGAAGCTAAGCGCAGGTATTCGTCTCTAAATCCCAAAATAGCAGAAGGCTCAATACCCAGCAAGGGAGAGTCAATACGGATCTTGTCTTTCAAATAGGAAATGTTCTTATCCACTTCTACCCTTGCTTCTTCCAAAAACCCTTTACTGATCAATGCCCTGGCGCTGTCCAAGTGTGTGATGATCTCCACATTATAACCCAAACCCGTCAAGAGTTCGTAGCCATCCCTTGCAATCGTCGCTTCTAAATAATTACTGAACTCATCTACGAACAACCATACTTTTTTAGCGGGGGAATCGGGGGTTGGTAATTTTCCAGCATACACATGAAACGGCTGCGATGCTAATAAAGGAATTGATCGACGACTATCAATTCCTAAATACCATTTGATCATATTAGCGGACCATTTAGCCTCAAATAACGCGTTAACCAATTTTGGGAAGCGACTCCCCCATCGATTATAGGTACTACTCCGCGCAAAAAACCGGGTGG
>JAHEMZ010000008.1:28050-58789 GCA_024643385.1 Flavobacteriaceae bacterium
GCTCCTGCATGAGCGTAGTAGACCGCTTTTTGATCGTATTTTTCCATCAAAGCACTGAACTCATTGATATAGGCCGGGAGATCGTCCAAACTTACAGCGGTATCTTCAATGCAGGCCACTGCCTTACGGTCACCTACCATATTGCCCAATAGTCCCAATCCGGCCTTTCGTAATTCCACAGCCATGTCTATTTCCTCGCCTTCCAAGACCACCCGATACTTACTGTAATTGCTGTTCTTCAGGCTCTCTAGAAGATGGTTTACTTTTAGTTCAAGTTCTTCTGAGGAATGTGCGCGTAACTCTAGTAAAAGGATCGCCTTGGGGTCGCCCTTCAGAAAAAAGCGATACGGCTCATAGGTTTTATTTTTTTTGGTGCAATCCAGGATCACGTCATCCATCAATTCACAAGTGTAAAGTTCATGTTTCATGGCGATGACCACATCGTTCATACAATCAGAAAGTGTTTCGTATTGGGCGGCAACCATTTTGGTGAAAGCCGGAGGTAAAGGATCCAGCTGTAAGGTGATCTCTGTCGTGAAGGCCAGTGTGCCTTCGCTTCCGCATAATAATTTGGAAAGATTCAAAGGTTGTTGAGACGTAGA
Organism: Flavobacteriaceae bacterium; assembly: GCA_024643385.1. GTDB lineage: Bacteria > Bacteroidota > Bacteroidia > Flavobacteriales > Flavobacteriaceae > JAHEMZ01. The sequence goes on from JAHEMZ010000008.1 coordinate 28,653, forward strand.
GTCAAAGACCGAGGATTGTAACAATGCGTCTACAGCATAACCGGTATTGCGCCGATGAATGGATGATTTAGGATATTCCTTAGCAATTTCAGACTGAACTTCCTTCATGGAAAGTTGTTCGAACAATAGCTTGTATATCGCTCCTTCCAGGGTGTTGGCAGCCATTTTAACAAGTACGTCTTTTGCCTCCGTATTGGAAAACTCACCCCTTTCCCCATTGGATAGTATGGTTCGTAAGGAAATAACCTTATCTCTGGTAACGCCGTACTGAATAGAAGTGGTCCCACTGCTATTATTTCCAACCATTCCTCCTATCATACAGCGATTGCTGGTAGAGGTGTTTGGCCCAAAAAAGAGCTTATAAGGTGCCAGGAATGAATTCAATTCGTCACGAATAACACCGGGCTGAACAGTTACAGTGCTGCGCTCGATGTCAAGATGGAGAATGTTGGTGAAGTACTTTGAAACATCCACCACGATCCCATCCCCTACACACTGACCTGCCAAGGAAGTGCCTGCCGTACGCGGGATCAAACTTAGCTCATTTGATAGGGCAAAACCAACCAACTGTTGGATCGCTTTCTCATTTTTAGGAAAAGCCACCGCCAAAGGGATCTTTCTATACACCGATGCATCTGTTGCATACAAATTCTTGTGAAGATCATCGAAATGAAATTCCCCTTCAAAATTTTCTGCAAAGCGGGTAAGATCTGGTGTCATTTGAATTTCAGTAAATGTAAAAAAGAGAATTCACTTGTTTCATAAAACTTTATAAATTCCTGTGTAAAAGTTTTGACTTACTTAACAATTATAGTTTATTTTTGTTCTTAGTTTTAATCCAAATTAAAAAATCACTTCTTATGAAAAACACATTTTTAATTATAATTGCTGTACTAGCCTTTTCGCTTTCAGGGCAAGCACAAAGTATTTCTAAAAATGCCATCGGTCTTCGATTGGGCGATAGCGACGGCTTCGGAACCGAAGTTAGTTATCAACGAGCACTAGGTGAAAACAACCGCTTGGAAGTGGATCTTGGTTGGCGTTCCAGTAAAGACTTTGACGCATTCCGACTCACCGGACTCTACCATTGGGTATGGGTGCTGGACGGAAATTTCAATTGGTATGCCGGTGTAGGTGGTGGGGTTGCTCAGGCTGACTTTGGAAATGATTTTGAGGGATATGATAACGACTCCGAAACTTATTTCTACGCGGCCGGTGATATAGGAATTGAATACAATTTCGATATTCCGTTGATGCTCTCCTTAGATTTTAGACCGGAATTCGGATTTGGAGATTTTAATGATGACCTGGATTTAGATATAGCCCTAGGGATCAGGTATCAATTTTAGTAAGAATAATCACAATGACAAAACCCTGCTAGTGCAGGGTTTTTTTATTTGTGGCTATCGAAGTTAATGTCATTTAAGCTGCAAAGCCAATGCGATGGTTTTCTCATAAAGGGCTTCATACAAAGGAACCACATTTTTAGTTTCAAAACGAGAAGCTGCGGTTCGAGCATTTAGTTTAAACTTGGATAAGGTTTGATCGTCTGCTAATATTTTCAGAGCATTTGCTGCCATTCCTTCTATATCGCCAATTTCGTTTAAATATCCGCTTACCCCTTCTTCATTTACTTCGGGTAATCCCCCTGAATTGCTAGACACCACCGGAACTCCGCTGGCCATGGCTTCTAAGGCAGCTAATCCAAAGCTCTCTTTCTCTGAAGGTAATAAGAATAGATCGCTAAAACTTAACACTTTATTCACTTCGTCACTGTTTCCGAGGAACAACACTTTATCGGAAATCCCTTTTGCTATGCATAGTCTTTCAGCCGGCTCTTTTTCGGGACCTTCCCCTACCATGATCAATTTTGCAGGTATTTTTTGTTGGATCTTTTCGAAAATCTCGATCACATCCATGATCCTTTTTACCGGGCGCAAGTTGCTAACATGCGTAATTATTCGCTCGCTCTCTGCTGCCATGGAAGCTCGTTGACAATCGGAATAGGTCAAATTGTGCTTTTCTATATCAATGAAATTAGGGACCACCTCTATCTCTTTCTTTACATCGAAAAGGCGCAAAGTATCTTCTTTTAAGCTCTGTGAAACCGAAGTGACGGCATCACTTTTGTTAATACTAAAAGTGACCGCAGGTTTATAAAAAGGATGATTTCCCACCAGCGTTATATCAGTACCGTGCAAAGTCGTTACCATTGGAATTCGAATTCCTTCCTCTTCTAACATCTTTTTGGCCATATAACCTGCATAGGCATGAGGGATCGCATAATGCACGTGTAATAGATCAAGGTGGTTCTCTTTTACCACATTTACCAGTTTACTGGAAAGGGCTAATTCATAAGGTTGATACTGAAATAACGGATAATTGGGGACCGATACTTCATGGAAATGGATATGATGGGAGAGTAATTCCAACTTAACCGGTTGTTTATAAGTAATAAAGTGTATTTCATGACCTTTATCGGCCAAGGCAATACCTAGTTCTGTGGCAACAACACCACTTCCGCCAAAGGTTGGATAACAAACAATTCCTATTTTCATGTGGTAAACTTACTGTTTAATTGCGTCATAAATAGCTTCCTGAATGTTACTTCTTAGGTTACTGCTTATTAACATTCTATTCTCGGCATCGGGAAAAGTTCTATTTGATAAAAATACATAGACAACCTCTTCTTCCGGATCAGCCCAAGCAAGGGTCCCTGTAAATCCGGTGTGTCCAAAACTTGTCATTGAAACACATCCGCAGGTCGGACCGGAGCTCCCTAGTTGAGGTTTGTCGAAACCGACGCCTCTCCTTACATTCTGATCACAAAAATAACAAGTATTAAAGGCATCAAGGGTCGCCGGACTTATATACTCCTTACCACCGTAATAGCCTTTCCAAAGATACATCTGCATAATTTTAGCCACATCGTTCGCATTGCTGAACAAGCCGGCATGACCACCAACACCGCCTAACATCGCGGCACCCTGATCATGGACATAACCTTGAATTTTCTGCATTCTGAAGGAGTTGTCCTGTTCCGTGGGAGTAATCTGATGGATGTCAAATTTCTCGAGAGGTTTAAAGGTGGTAAAATTAGCTCCAAGGGGTTGATATAGTTCTTTTTGAACCAATTCATTTAAAGGCGTTTTATAATACTTTTCGAGGTATTTTTTAAGGATATAAAAGCCGAGATCACTGTATTTATATCCTGTGCCCGGATTAAGATCGCTGCGACGAATTTCTTCATAAATAGAATCTGAGTAGTCGTTTCGCATATACAATTCATTCGCTACCGGTCTGGAAAATCGTTGTTCTCTCTTACGAGAATAATATTTCATGGAAGGTCCGCCTGAAATTGGATCCAATGTTTTTGTATAAAAAGGGATCCATGCCTTTAATCGTGCATAGTGTGACAACATCCTTTTGAGTGTAATATCCTTTTTATTTGAGTTTTTGTATTCCGGTAAAATCTCAGACAATTTAGTATCCATATTGATCACTTTCTGATCAAAAAGTTGCATCGCCATGGGCAATGTCGCTAATATTTTGGTGAGAGAAGCCAGATCGTAAAGATCTGTATCCTGCACCGGTTGAAGTTTATCTTGGGTGTGGTAACCAAAACTTTTTTGGTAGACTACTTTTCCTTTTCTTGCGACCACAATTTGTGCTCCCGGATACATTCCATTGTAATATCCTTTTCTTGCCAAACTATCTATTTTCTGTAAAGCCTCACTATCAATACCCACACTCTCCGGTGTCCCGTATTGAAGTCTTTTCAACGAAGTAGTTGGGATGGACATCCCTGAAGGAAATGCGGTGCCTGCAGAAACGGGAAGGATCCCCTTCGCATCGCGCGCCCCAAAAATAATTTGAGCAGAAAGCGCTTGTGACATTTCACTATTCTGATAAGAAACAAGAATCGCATCAAAATCGGAGGGATTCTGTAAGTCCATTAAGGCATAAGGTCTTGCAAATATATCCAGAATCACCTTATTACTTTTGGCAATTTCAGACATCCAACTAAGTTCATTCTCCTGAATTTTATAATCTTTCCAAGGTGTGTCATTCGATTTATGAAATCCCATCACCACATAGTCGTAGGCCTTCAATTGCTGAAGGTAATCCTCTAAACTATCAGCGATCACCCTATCTACGCGAGTATATTTATTTAAATACTGAAAAAATGTATCCCCGGCATCATCTCCAAAATTTACATAGGCATACTTTACTTCCTGCAATTCTTTAATAGGAAGCACCAGATAGTCATTGGCTACAACCGTAATAGCATTTTCCATAGCCTTTTCGTACAAGGCAGCATCCTCGAAAGAATTGAGATCTTCTATGATATGTTTGGTGGATATAGGCTTATATTTATTAAGTCCCACTTTGTATTTAGCCATTAAAATCTTTTTCACCGAACGGGCTAATCGTTCCGGGGAAATTACTCCTTCCTGATAGGCCTTCATTAATAACTCATGAGCTTTCGGTACGTCTCCTGAGATCAGCAAGACATCATTTCCGGCCATAAATGCGGCCAGGTCGATCTCCCCCGGTTCCCTGAAATTAGAAGCGCCCTTCATGTTAAGCGCATCCGTGAAAATAAGACCGTTAAAACCCAATTCCTCCTGCAGTAGGTCGGTAACGATATCCTTAGAAATGGAAGAAGGATAGCCTTCTTCAGAAATGAGGGAAGGAATATTTAAATGAGCCACCATTATACTGCTCAAACCTTCATTAATGAGGTATTTATAAGGATAGAGTTCTATGGAATCGATCCGCTCTCTATTGTAGTGTATTGTAGGTAATGTTTTGTGAGAATCTGAATCGGTATCGCCATGTCCAGGAAAATGTTTCGCATTTGCCATTATCCCTGCCTTTTGCATCCCTTTCATAAATGCTACGGCCTTCTTAGTTACATTTTCTCTATCTTCTCCGAAAGATCGATTTCCTATGATCGGATTATTGGGATTGGTATTGATATCGACCACGGGCGCAAAATTGAAGTGAACCCCTAACCGTTTGCAATGTGCTCCTATGCGCTCCCCTATCTGCTCTACGATGGCATTATCCTTTATAGCTCCTAACGTCATATTCCATGGATAGGCAAAAGTAGAGTCCAAACGCATGGCCAGTCCCCATTCGGCATCCATACCAATAAGTAATGGTACGTTCGCAATTTCCTGAAATTCGTTATTCAATCGGGCTTGTCGAACCGGCCCTCCTTTGGAAAAAATAATACCTCCTATATGGTACTCATTAATAAGTTCTTTGACCTTATCACTACTGGATGTAGGATTACTGGAGAATACGTCTACCATGAAAAGCTGCCCGAACTTTTCTTCCAACGTCATTGCATTATAGACACTATCAATCCATTTCTCTTGATTTTCAGATCCCTTTTCGACCCGTAACGGATAGATTTGTTGTGCATGCATCCATGAGGTTAAAATAAGAATAAGGGCGGTTACGAGGCTTCGCATCATAAGGGACTTTGTAACAAAAACTATGCTAAAAAACGACTGTGCCAGCTATCCTTTGCCGGTACTTCCCAGTGCTCCAAATACTCTTCTTTGGTATTCACCAAGTTGTTAAAAACTATGGTATTTGGTGATACAGATCGGTCTTTTGCCATTTTTTTGAATTCCAGTAGTGTTTTATGCGCGATAAAATCTCCGGTGTAAAAAGTGACATTCATTTTATCTAATAAATCCACTGCCATAGCTCGCTCGAGTGATTGAATAAAATGTACTGAGGCATCAATGCTACAACCTGACGCTGACGCATTGCTTTGATTGAGTCCTATGACGATAAACCGTTGATATCTTATTTCAAATCCGGCTTCCAGTTCCGCGCCATGAGCAGTCCATTGTCGTAAAAAAGATTTGATCTCTTTGGATATAAAATCAACCTCTACCTCGGTAAATTTCCTATTGGATTGGTAGATCCAAACTCTGGAATCGTCCGGTAAATTTTCAAAATCGGTTAGCATGATTATAAATCGGCTGCATGGGCAATCATTTCCGCTACATCCAGCACTTGTATATTAGGTTCTTGTTCTTTGGCCTTCACGCCATCGGTCATCATGGTATTGCAAAAAGGGCATCCTGCCGCGATAATAGCAGGTTGAGTCTCCATTGCATCCTCTGTTCGTTCTAAGTTGATATCCTTATCACCCTTTTCAGGTTCTTTGAACATTTGTGCTCCCCCGGCACCACAACACAATCCACGCGATTTACAACGCTTCATCTCTACCAGTTCTACTTCCAGTTTTCGCAGTAGTTCTCGAGGGGCTTCATATTCGTTATTTGCACGACCCAAATAACAAGGATCGTGATAAGTGATCCGCTTTCCTTTGAACTTTCCTCCTTCCACCTTCAATCTTCCTTCCTCTAACAGTGTTTTTAAAAATTGAGTGTGGTGCATTACTTCATAGGTTCCCCCTAATTCGGGGTACTCATTTTTAAGGGTATTGAAACAATGCGGACAAGTAGTGACAATTTTTTTTACTTCATACCCATTCAGTACCTGTATGTTCATCATGGCCTGCATTTGGAACAGAAACTCGTTCCCGGCTCTTTTGGCCGGATCGCCTGTACAACTTTCCTCAGTGCCTAGCACGGCAAAATCTACCTTGGCGTGATTCAATAATTTTGCAAAGGCTTTTGTGATCTTCTTGGCTCGATCGTCAAAACTGCCGGCACAACCCACCCAAAACAAAACTTCAGGTTGTTTGTTCTGTGCCAGGTATTCGGCCATGGTAGGAACCTTTAACGTTTCGCTCATCCTATCAATCTTTGAAAACTTGAATGGTCACTTCCTTGTCTACCAAGTCAGTGAATTTACCCTTGTAACGGGTAGCTTTGACTAAATGATTGTCGATCCAGTGGTAATTCCCTCCTCTAGGTTTACCCATCAACATGGAATGGTACTTAAATCCATGTTTTTTCAGCCAATTTTCGGTAATCTCTCTATGGGCTTCGGTTCTCGAAGTAAAGAAACAAATCACATGTCCTTCTTCATACCATTTGTTCAAAGTAACCAATGCATCCGGATAAACCTCAGCGGTTGCCATTCGTTCTGGTTCTTCATTGGGAATATCATCACAAATAGTTCCGTCAATATCGATCAAATAATTCTTAACCCCTTCGGGTAGTATAGGACTGATATTGAATCCCTTTTCTACCTTATCATGTAGCATTTTGCTTACATCTTCGTTTTTCATCTCGCTTCGTTTTTCAAATTTTATGATTCATTAATCCAATTGGCTCGATCCATCTGGTTGAAAGGCCAGGGAGCCGCATTATTCTCTATGTTGGTCATAATTACATTCAATTCATTTGGGGCCGCCGATTGTTCCATGACTAGGTACTGACGCATGTCCATGATGATGGAGAGCGGATCAATACTTACCGGACATGCTTCCACACAAGCATTGCAGGTTGTACAGGCCCATAGCTCTTCCCTACTGATATAATCATCCAATAATTGTTTTCCATCTGACTGAAAGGTTCCATTCTTGTCTATATTCCTACCTACTTCTTCCAATCGGTCACGCGTATCCATCATTATTTTACGCGGCGACAATTTTTTTCCTGTTTGATTTGCAGGACATTCACTGGTACATCGGCCACATTCTGTACAGGTATATGCATTTAAAAGCTGAATTCTAGACAGATCCATTACATCGCTAGCACCAAATTTTACGGGCGTTTCAGATCCTTCAGCCGGAGTCGCATAAGGATCGGCTGTGGGGTCCATCATTAATTTTACTTCATTGGTCACCGATTCCAGATTTTGGAATTTACCCGGAGCGGTAAGCTTTCCGAAGTAAACATTTGGAAAAGCCAATAAGATGTGCAGGTGCTTACTGAAGTACAAATAGTTTAAAAACACCAGGATCCCTATAATATGTAGCCACCAGGCCGTTCTTTCGATCAGATGTAAACTGTTCTCGGAATAGGAGCTGAACCAACCTGCGACGTACTGAGAGATTATATTTCCGTTGTTCATCTCCTGAAAATGACCATCTGTGGCATTCATGATCAAGAACAACGTCATCAGCACCATTTCAAAATACAATATAAAATCTGCATCTTTCTTTGGCCAGCCTTTCATTTCAGGTTTCCAAAATCGTTTTATTTTTAGTGCATTCCTTCGCAGCCAAAAAACGATCACCGCAATTAATACGAGAACGGCAAGTAATTCAAAAGAACCTATAAGAAATCCGTAAAATTCTCCCATAAACGAAAAAACTCGGTGGGTTCCCAGAACTCCGTCAATGATAATTTCCAGCACTTCTAAATTAATGATGACAAATCCCAGATAGACGATGATATGCATCATACCGGACACCGGACGAACCACCATTTTGGACTGTCCCAAGGCAATCAGCAACACATTTTTCCAACGTTGAGCAGCAGACCCGGATACTTTTACTTCCTGTCCAAGTTTAATGTTTCGAATGACCCTACGAATGTTCTTGGCGAAATACCCAATCCCTAATGAAAGGGTAAGCAGAAATAGTATGTTGGGAAGGTAAGTCATCATGAGGTTTATTCTTCCGTATTTTCATAGGGTTTGGGGCGTTTTCCAAATAGGGAAAAGTGCACATAGCGCTTTGGATTCAACTTCATATCTTCCAGGAGGTTTTCAAGTTGTTTGGTGGCACCTTCCAGATTATCGTATAACTTTTCGTCTTTTAACAACTTTCCAATGCTTCCTTCTCCATTTTCGATCTGCCCTGTAATAGCATTCAACTTCGTAATAGTACCTTGGAGCTCGGCAATCATCTTCCCTGTCTCCATCTGAGCAAGGGAATCTGAGAACTTTGCAAAATTAGACATCGTTTTATCCAGATTGACAAAAGTACTGTCTAATACTACTTTGTTATCGGAGATAAGCGCATCCATTTTTTGGGCAGCTCCATTAAAGGAAGAGATGGTTTCATTTAAACCGGCAATACTTTGTTGCAAATTAGTTTTGGTCTTTTCATCCATCACATCATGCAGATCGGTTAGTACCGTATCTAATTTGGCAAGCGATGCCAAAATACTCTTCTCTAAGGGTGTGAATTTCTCAAATAGACCATCTATCACGCCCGCCTGGATCCTCCCCGGGATCGTGTCGCCGGATCTTGCCATATCATTGGACGAATAATCGGGAATCACTGCCAGATTATTTCCGCCTATGAAGCCGCTACTATAAATCTCAACAGAGCTAGATCTTGCGAATTCAAACTCTTTTTCTATACCAAATTCAACGATCACCTTTCCGCCTTTTGTAGTCTCCAAAAAAACATCCCTAACTTTCCCCACCTGCATTCCGTTCACCGTTACAGGGGCTGAAGGCGCTAGCCCGGCAACATTGTCATACTTTACATAAAATATACGCACATTGTCCAATAGCTGAGAGCCTTTCAGAAAATTATACCCTAATACAAACAATAAAATGGATACAATTGCGAATATTCCTGTTTTAACTTCTCTTGTGAGCTTCAAATGTTTATTTTTATAGTTCGAGCAAATTTAGAAATAAATATACTAAGGTCCCGGTTTAATTTTAAATTTAGTAATAAGAAAACCTATTGATCTTCCGGGTGTAAGACTTCTGAAAGTAATACTTTCTTGCCATCTTTAAAAGCCACGATATAGCTGGTAGGAAAACCACTTTGTTGCGCACGGGATTTCATGGTTTTAATTTTAGCATAATCCGAGGTTTCGCCATAAAAATACTTAAACAGCCTACCCTCCTTACTTCGACTGATCTCGTCCAACCCGTTAAAATTATAAGATTTAGTTTCCAGTTGCTTGCTACTGGCGGCCAATTGAACTTTAAAGATAATTCCATCATACAACTTCTCTTCAACTGCTTCATGAACCACCTCTTCATGCGTTGTTTCAACTATGAAATTCTCCTCGCCCGAGCTTGATAAGGATAGGATTTTTCTATAAGCGATAATACCTTCTGCGATCTGTTGTGCCAATTCCTGGCGGCCTTTCTTAGAATCGACATAGGGCCCTTCATTTTTATGAGTTAAAAATCCAAGTTCAATAAGTATACTCGGCATATAAGTGCTGTGCAATACCCAAAAAGGGGCCGATTTGACACTTCTATCTTTCCTGTTTAATTTTTTTACTATATTTTCCTGAACAAGGCCGGCCAATAAGATGCTCTGTTCCAAAAACTCTTCTTGTAATAAGGAAAGACCTATAAAAGATTCGGGGGAATTAGGATCAAAACCGGCATATTTCTCTTCATAATTATCCTCTAAAAAGATTACTTCGTTTTCCTTTTTTGCCGTCTCTAAATTCTTTCCTGTCTTATCGATACCCATTACAAAAGTCTCCACACCGTAGGCTTGGGTATGATGAGAATTACAATGAACGGATACAAAAACATCTGCATCCACTTTATTTGCGACAGGGCCTCTATCCACCAATTCGACAAAAACATCCGTTTTTCTCGTGTAAATAACTTTAAACCCTTCTTGTTTTTCAAGTAATTTACCAATCTGAAGAGTGACATCAAGGACAATATCCTTTTCTGTATATCCATTCCCGCGGTTCCCCGGATCCTTACCGCCATGACCGGCATCAAGAACAACTACAAATGGTTTTGACCCTTGTTCCGGGGTATTTGAAAAGGAGGTGAAAAGCAAAATGCAGACTGAAAGTAAGATTAAGGCTGTTAGTTTCGTTCTCATAGTATGTTTAACGTTCCCTATTTTGTGATATTTTAAATTGCCTTATTTCAAAATGAAGCCAAAAAATATATGTAATTTTGAGCTTTCAAAAACTAAGCCAATTTATAAAATCGACAGCTTATAGAATTACGTTTCTCAGGAACTTATTAAAAAAGTTGTTTACAATAAATCGCTCGAAAGCATTGCAAAACAAGAATACTTTCAACATTCTGAAAATGCTGCTACTGTTCCTTTGCAGTAGTGTCTTGCATGCCCAAGACCCCCCTCAATCAAATACGGTCGTAATCCCGATAAAGGTCGACTCCACCGCCATTTTTGCTAAAGATTCGATCTCTTCAGACCTTGATCGAACTACTACCGTGGTGGACTCTGTAAAATTGGATAGTGTCTTACCGAAAGAAGAATTTTTAAAGGACATCGTTGAATATTACGGTGATGACTATGTCTTTATGAATCGTAAGGAGAATAAAGTATATATGTTCAACAAGGCTTTTATTATCTATCAGGATTATAAAATAGATGCCGGAATGATCATTTTGGATTATAATAAAAATGAAGTTTACGCCAAAGGAATAGACAGTGCCGGAATCTATAGTCAGCGACCCGTTTTTGTGCAGGGGGCCAATAAGGTGGAGCCGGATTCCATACGATTTAACTTCAACACAAAGAAGGCGTTGGTTTTCAATTCTCGTACTTTTCAGAATGACATGAACGTACTCTCTGAAATGACTAAAAAAGAGAACGATTCTGTATATTATTTGCGAAATGTAAAGTTTACAACCTCTTTGAACGTTGATGATCCTGAATATTACTTCTATACCAGAAAAGCCAAATTCGTTCCTCAAAAAAAGGTGGTAACAGGACTTACCAATATGTATATTGCAGATGTGCCCCTCCCGCTAGGCTTACCCTTTGCATTTTTCCCATTAACAGAGAATCGGGCCTCAGGATTTGTGATTCCTACGATCGGAGAAAACAATAACCGAGGATTCTTTTTGCAAAATGGAGGGTATTATTTTGCGGTAAACGATTATATGGACCTAACGGTTCTGGGAGATTATTATACCAATGGTAGTTATGGTCTACGATTGGATAGTGATTATTCCCTTCGCTATAAGTTTAGAGGAAACCTTAGTTTCCGGTATGAAAGTTTGATCAATAGTGAACGTGGTTTTCCCGATTTTACCGAAAGCTCTTTATACAATATTCGATGGAATCATAGTCAAGACCAAAAGGTAAATCCAAGTTCTCGTTTCAGTGCCTCTGTGAATTTAGGGAGCAGTCGTTTCTTGCGACAATCGATTAATCAAACGAACAATGCGAGCCAGCTTGTAAATACGTTAAGCTCTTCCATATCTTTCTCTAAAAGCTTTGAAACAGAACCACAGATCCAGTTTTCGGTTGCCGCCACACATACCCAAAATACCCAAACAGAAGTTATCAATATGTCGCTTCCCAATTTTAACGGAAGTGTTTCTCGTATTTTCCCTTTTGCACCAAAAATAGGAGCTAAAAAAGGAGCCTTTCAAAATATCAACTTACAATACGATGTGAGCGCAGAAAATAGAATTCAAACAACAGATTCTCTTTTCTTTAAAAAGGAAATGTTCGATGGCGCCCAAATTGGGGCTCGCCATAATATCCCCATCAGTACGAACTTTAAAGTAATGAAATACCTTAGTTTTTCACTTGGAGTGAATTACCAGGAAACATGGGTGGGAAATACCATTAGCAGAAGTTATGACGAAATGGCAAACAATGGTGCTGGCAGAGTGATCCAGGATACCATTTCAGGGTTTGATCGTTACCATACCTATGGTTTTTCAACCGGTGTTGGAACTACGATATACGGAACCTTTAATTTTGGAGAGGATAAGAAGATCCAAGCCATTCGTCATTTAGTACGACCTTCGGTAAGTTATAATCTCAGTCCGGGTTTTGAACAATATTATGAAGATTATACCATTCCCTCAGCTGATCCGGAAGTAAATGCGCAAGTTATTGAGTATTCTCGTTTTGAGAATACTATTTACGGAGCCCCGGGAAAACTATACTCGAGTAGCATGGGATTTGCCTTAAGTAATACTGTCGAGGCGAAAGTTCGCGATAAGGATACCACAGCTACAGAAGCAAAGAAAATCTCTTTATTGAACAACTTAAACTTCTCAAGCGCCTACAGTTTCTCTGCTGATTCACTTAAATGGAGTAATCTGCAATTCAATGGTAGCATTCCCGTCGTAAAAAAATTAGACTTAAATTTCACCGGATCGCTAGATCCTTATGCCTTGGATAGTAATAATCAGCGCATCAACGATTTCAATATTGATAACGGCGGCAGTTTATTTCGCCTTGTGAATGCCAACTTGAGCTTTAACTATTCTTTTTCCAGTAAAGATTTTGAAGGAAAGGGGGAAGATGAAGAAGAAGAAGACGAATTCGATAGCGACACCTTCAGAAATGGAGGCAGGCCTGATGATCTATTCGGAGAGGGACAGGACATTGCAGATCTAAGAAGCAGTAATAAACAAAAAAAGAAAGAGACCAAAGAGCGCGATTGGTATCAATACGATATACCCTGGGACCTACGTTTGGCATATACCATTACATACGCGAATCAACAGCGGCAAAGTGAAATATCTTCTCAGTCTTTAATGATGAGTTCTAATGTGGAATTATCTCCTCGTTGGAAGGTTGGAATTTCCTCAGGATACGACTTCAAAAATAAGGGCGTTACCCTCACTCAACTTCGTTTTGAAAGAGATTTGGAAAGTTGGGTCATGCGCTTTAGCTGGACCCCCATTGGTGCCCGAAATACTTCTTGGAATTTCTTTATCGGAATCAGAGGCAGTATTTTAAGTGATATTAAATATGACCAACGAAGGGAAGCCGACAGAAGACTTTAATTGAATTAATTTATCTCCTATGAAAAAAATCGTTCAAACTCCAAACGCTCCGGCCCCTATTGGTCCTTACAACCAGGCTGTACTTAAGGGAAATATGTTATTTACTTCCGGGCAGATCGCTATAAATCCTGCTTCCGGAGAACTTGTGATGGATTCCATCGAATCGGAAACGCAACAGGTAATGGAAAACCTAAAAGCTGTTTTGGCCGCTGCAGAAATGGATTTTTCGCATGTACTAAAAACAAGTATATTTATCAGTGACATGGGAAATTTCGGGAAGATCAATGCCATTTATGCTTCTTATTTTGACGAAGAGACCGCTCCTGCGCGCGAAACCGTGGAAGTTGCTAATCTACCTAAATATGTTAATGTAGAAATATCTATGATCGCCTCTCTGTAAGACTGTTAGTCTTCTTTTTGATAGTTAGCTTCAGTGTTTAGATTTTCCGGAAAATCGTTGTCATCCGGGACAATTGGGATTTCATTTTCAGATTCCAAGGAAACTTTTTTATTGAATAGTTTTTGCATCAACTCTTTAAAGGTGTCAAAATCAACTGTATAGGAAACCCCGGCTCCTTGTTCAAAGGTTTGGTCTTCTCCGATAAATTGCAATACCGCCTGACGGTTAAAGAAATTGATACGCAAGCTACCGTCGTCATTCACCAGCCACTGGACTTCAATATCCCCGGCCACGGAAGATTCGTTGGCTCCACCAACAGGTACGGCAACCTTTCCATTGACCAATATTCGTTCTGAGATCTTGGTGGTGATCTGAACCCCTACATTGTATTCCAACTGATCATTAATAGAAGCTTGTCGCGTTCCGATTGTGGGTAGTATCTTAAACTTTGAATCACTATCTGCAAAGATATCCGCCACCAGTTTGTTCACGCGTTCCGTAAGCGTTCCCGCAATTCCTTGATTACCCCCTCCTTGGAAAGAACCGGTAGCTGCTAGATAAATGGCCTGCAATTGCCGTTGTTCTTTATTACTTAACTTTACATTCAATTCTTCCCGCACTGTAGAGGATACGTTTGGAAATTTTAATTGGAAATCCAGATCGGGCTGCATGATCTCCCCGGTAAGCATTAAGAGTACTTCTACGTCTACCGTCGTATTTAACGAAGGGTTATCCAATAGGGCCGAGGGATTAACGTCATCTACCTTATAGCGGGCCGTTAGATCCAAACGTGCTTGTGTAGGTTCTCCGTTCCATGTGATACGACCCCCCGGAACCACGTCAATTACTTTATTAACAATACCTCCATATTTGAAATCATAGTTACCCTCGATGATGACGAATTCTCCCCACATTTTGAACTTCCCGAGGGTGTTAATTTCCAAGAACATCAATCCGGACCCGCGACCCTTGAATTTCGAATTATTGATAGGGTCGACTAAAATTTCAACTTCCGCATTATCATTGATATCCAGGTCAAAATTTAGCGTGAGCCCTTTGATCTGCTCAGGCACGAAGGTTTCACCATTTACTCGCGCTTTTTTTTCTGCAGGGGAAATGAATCTAATAAAGGAATCATCTCCTATACTGGCAGCATCACTGATTGGAATTTTAAAGGTTGTTCCTTCCTCCGTTGTAGCTTCCACATTGATCACTAATTCATCTATCGGCCCTTTGATAGTAGAAGTTCCACTGATAAAAGCAGTTCCATAATACAAAGCATCTTCATCCGGCGGTGTATCCAACACCAATAGTCGATCTGTACTTAGTTCCAGATCCAATCCCCAATCGGAAAAGTTGGAATGTGTGATCTGACCCATCAGGATTCCTTCTGTTTTATGCTTCGTATCGATAATGGTGGTTGGGTTGATGGTAAAACGATCCTTTTGCAAAAAAATGGCCGTGCGATCATTGAGATCGAAATCGGTATTCAAATAAGGAATGTTCATTCCGGCTTTATTCAGTAATAAATTTCCACTCATATTGGGTGCCTTGTAACTTCCGGACACCTTGGCTTTACCGTTCATAAAACCTCTTATATTAGAAATAACCTCCCCTCCTAAAGGGCTAAAAGCGCTCAGGTTGAATTCTTGAAAAGAAATATCCATATCAATTTGAGGATTATTAGGTATCACCTCTAATACGCCGATAGCCTCGAATGATCTGAAGTTGTTATTGATAAGTGACGAATTAATATTGTAGCGTGTTAGGTCTGAATTTCCTGTTATTTTTAACTGTAATTCCCCCAATTCTACTTTATTCATACTCAAGTCTGAGACAACTATTTGAGAACTTGGGTAATAGGCTTTCCCTTTTTTCCGGATATAAAGATTACCATTGATATTTCCCGTCAGGTCTAAACTATCGATCTTGGGAACCAGATTTCCGATATTCACTTCTTGAAACTGAAGTTTCACTTCCATGAAGGTCGAGTCATTTTTAAATCCGGACATCTGGATCAACTCATTGTCATGCCGCAGTGATA
This sequence comes from Flavobacteriaceae bacterium, assembly GCA_024643385.1. Classification (GTDB taxonomy): domain Bacteria; phylum Bacteroidota; class Bacteroidia; order Flavobacteriales; family Flavobacteriaceae; genus JAHEMZ01. The sequence continues at coordinate 44,705 of JAHEMZ010000008.1, forward strand.
GTGAGTCTAGTTTGATTTGTGTAAAATTATCGTCAAATGAAATTTTATTGAGGTTATTATTATCTCTGTTTAAATACCAGTCGTTCCCAACATAGGAGATCTTAGATTTTTTTATGCCCACCACCGACCGACCATCCGGGTTGATGGTATGATAGAATGATAAGTTAAACAGATCTTCTTTCGTCTTCCCTCCTTTAAAATTGGATTGAATATAAAGTGTGTCTTTCAGCGTCTTGTTGATGACGTTGATTTCTGTCATGTCATAGGTGCCGTTATATAAGGAATCCACAGAGATAAAGGCATTGAAAAGTGGATTGTCATTATCTAATTTGACATTTACTTTTCCTAAATAGTTGTTATAGAGCAATAATTCGGGAGATTTGAAATCCAACTTAAATTTAGACTCGTCCGAATAAACCGCTCCTTTCAATCGGGTGTTCTCACCAAGTTGTAGTTGAGGCACAAAAACATCTATGATCTTATTGTAAATTTCAAACTCATAATTGATGTATTGGTCGGTGGTAACTTGAATCGGCATATAATTGGTGTAGATACTTCCTATTGCATTGCGGAAGAGATAGGGAATGTCTTCCAATAGAAATTTACCTCTAATCCTACCGTTGATGATATCCGGTGAGACCACTTCAATGGTGCGTTCTTCTCCTTCAAAGCTTGAAGTAATGGCAAAATCATCAAAGAAGTAATCTTTATGGGCGGTTTGGTAAAAGGTCTTACTGAATTGAATACTTCCTGCCACATCATTGATCGTTGTGCCGTCCATATCCATTTTAATATCCCCCGTAAAGACCGACACACTGTCCCGGGTAAATAAATTTAATTTATTCAACTCGGCAAACTCAATATTAGCTTCAAAGTCGTAATGGTTTAATTCTTTTGAAACATCGATCAACCCTTCGAACTGCATCGATAGATTCGGATCGTTGATTTCCATATGTCCATTGAACAATGGATTTTTCATATTTCCTGAAATCGTAATGTTCTTATAATCATACCCTTCCAAAAAGAAGGAAGATATGTTACCATCTATTCGGGTACTCACGGTTTTTGCGGTAAATCCTCGTCCGTCAAAAGTTAAATTGGCATTGATGGTGCCTAACGATTTGCTACCGGTTAATTTGCCCAAATTAAATTTTGACAGATCAATGGTTCCGCGGTAGTTGGCATTTCCAAAATCACTTATATTTCCCATTTCGAGTTGGGTGTTAGCCATTCCCAAGGCACTGACCACTTTACTGTTTGTGGTGAGCTCATCACCAAATAGACGCGTGTTCCCAACGACACTCAGAAATCCAAATAATTTTAATTCTGAAGGAAGGTCGGTACCTATCACAACAGGCATGAACGATTTCAGATCGAAATAATTTGTAAAAATAGTATGGTTGATTCCTTTGATATCGAATACATCGTCATTGAAGAGATTCATAAACTCGAAGTCTCCGGATAAGCTTGAATTTTGGAAAGATAGCGACGTATTCGTGAATTGAAAATCGTTTAAGATTCCTTCGAAATCTCCCTGAAAATTAAGATTAATGTCTTTTCCAAATTCATTATAGAAAATATTCAGATCATCTGTAGAGATGATAGATTCGTCAAAATGAGCATTTATGGTCACCTGATTCACAAAATCGGCCATCCCATTCTCAAAAGTTAATACCAGGTCGCCCTTTATGGTAGAATGGGTCGTGATCAGATCATATTTTTCCAGAAAGATCTGTGTAGGGGTGTATTGAAAATCTCCGGTAAGACGCTTCACTTCAATGCCACTGGTTTCTAAAAAAGAGAGTGATCGAATCTTGGCAGAAACGATCACATCGTTCACATGAAAGTTGTTTGCATCTAAATGAACCTGTTTAAGATTCACTAATTCGGGAGATTCTAGGTTCTCATCACTCACCCTTATTTGCGCATTGGCAAGACTAATATTTTTACTCCATAAAAGGAACGGTTCAGTGGCAGTTGTATCACCGTTATTGAATTTTTCGGTGAAAATATAAAGATTATCATCAACCTCCCCTTGATAGGTTTTGACTAATAATTTAGTGTTTTCCATTTCGACAAATCCAAAGTCTAAATTCCCGTCTATTAATTTTTTAATGCTCAGGATATTGGTATTTAGAAATTCGGAATAGATAAGGGTATCTTGATGGTGGTCTTTGATAAAAACGTTCCGAATGTCAACTTCTCCTTTCCAATTAAGACCCATTCGCTCAATTTGGATATCGGTTCCATAGGTCTCGTTCAACTTTTCCGTTACTTTATTCGCTATTTTTGTTTGCACTGAAGGAATGGACAATACAATGATCAACAATACCAATAGCAGAAAAAGTACAAGTAAGGTCCGTTTTAATATTTTAAGAAGTTTTCTGATAACCCTTTAAAGTTTTAATTTTACACCCACTAAATGTGACCATTTTGAAAAACGAAAATACATATATCCTTGGAATAGAATCCTCCTGTGACGACACAGCAGCATCAGTTATTCATAACGGAGTTGTATTATCCAATGTTGTTGCCAATCAAAAAATACACGAGGAGTTCGGGGGTGTTGTTCCCGAGCTTGCCTCTCGAGCGCATCAACAAAATATTGTTCCTGTGGTTCATCAAGCATTGCGCAGAGCAAATATCGACAAAAAACAGTTAAGTGCCATAGCATTTACACAAGGTCCCGGACTTATGGGTTCGTTGCTTGTGGGTACTAGTTTTGCGAAGTCTTTGGCCATGGGTTTAGGGGTGCCTTTAATTGCTGTGAACCATATGCAAGCGCATATTTTAGCACATTTCATTAAAGCGGAAGGACAAGCCATTCCTTCCTTCCCTTTTATCGCATTAACCATTAGTGGTGGACATACCCAAATTGTGAAAGTCACCGATTATTTCGATATGGAGATTTTAGGAGAAACGATCGATGATGCGGTGGGTGAAGCTTTTGATAAATCGGCAAAGATCTTAGGTCTCCCCTATCCGGGAGGGCCTTTGATCGACAAGTATGCACAATTGGGAAATCCGCACGCCTATAAATTCACAAAACCGCGAGTGGGTGATCTGGAGTTTAGTTTCAGCGGATTAAAAACGGCCATCCTCTATTTCATTGAGCGCGAAACAAAAAATAACCCAAATTTTATTTCGGAACATTTGAATGATATCTGTGCGAGTATTCAGTTTACCATTGTGGACTACCTGATGGATAAATTAAAAAATGCCGTGTCGCATACCGGAATTACCCAAATTGCAATAGGCGGTGGTGTGTCTGCCAACAGCCGGGTGCGCAAGGCTTTAAAAGATGCCGAAACCGATCTGGGATGGATCACCTATATTCCCCGATTTGAATATTGTACGGATAATGCCGCCATGATCGCCATTGTAGGGGAATTGAAATACCGAAATGAGCTATTTTCAGAAAATAATATTGTGGCTAAGGCAAGGATGAAATGGTAATGGATCACCACACTCAAGAAATACTGAATCGAATACGATTAGCACTTTCTTATTGGAAGAACGAGATCTCTGAAAAAAGTATGTTTGGCGGGACCTGTTTTCTCTACAAAGGGAAAATGTGCGTCGGGGAGACCAAATATCGATTGATGGTTCGAGTAGTTGGAGAAAAAATGACTGAAAGTTTGAATCACCCGAATGTAACCCCTATGGATTTTACAGGGAAGACTATGAAAGAGTTTATTTTTGTAAGCCCGGATGGCTTCGATACGGAAGAAAAGCTCCAGTTTTGGATCGAGTTAGGAATCGAACATGCTCAATTAAAAAGTCAGTAATTATGCAACTTTTTTACCAAGAAAACTTAAATGAAATTTCGAAGGAGATCTTTTTTGATCAAGAAGAAAGTAGGCATATTTACAAAGTACTTCGACATAAGGAAGGAGATCAAATTAGCATTACGAACGGAAAGGGTCTGTGGTTCCAGGCCGAATTAGCCAGTGCCCATCCAAAGAATTGTTGGGCAAAAATTATAACGGTGACCACCAAACCGGACCTACCCTATCAGTTGCATATGGCGGTAGCCCCCACCAAAAATAATGATCGGTATGAATGGTTCCTGGAAAAGGCTACCGAAATTGGTATCACTTCCATTACACCTATTATCTGTGATCACAGCGAGCGAACTGTCATTAAACCGGAACGATTCGAAAAGATCCTGGAAAGTGCCATGAAGCAATCACTTTCTGCCTATAAACCGTTTTTGCATCCTGCAGTCAGTTTTAAGGAGTTTCTTCAGCTTCAAAAGGATTTTTCCGGACATAAATACATCGCCCATTGTGAAGATCTTCCTAAGGAATTATTGGTCCATGTTTTAGCTAAACGAGAGCCTTCGCTTATTTTAATTGGTCCCGAAGGAGACTTTTCTTCCAAGGAAATTGAACGGGCAACACAAGATTCCTTTCAGGCTGTTTCATTGGGAGATAGAAGATTACGTACTGAAACTGCGGCACTTACGGCAGTTCAGATCGTGTCTATTGTTAATTTGCAATAAGTATTTTAGTATAATTATTGTTTTTTATCGTGAAAATTTGGTATTTCATCGATATTTTATATCTTGCAGGCACCAAATCGAACTTAACCTAGTTTACCATGAATGCCAAAAAACTGACCCCCGACAGTAGTATAACTGCCCTTGCAGTTAATCAGGCGGCTTCCCCTCTTAAATACTTATCCGCCTCTCAACGAGCAAAAAGCAACAGTATATCTAAGGACTGGAAGTTGTTTACCCATGGTTTGTTTGGAGAAATCTTAAACAAAATCTAATTTCCTTTTACCTTCCCTAACAAAAGTTTACTTTTGAGTATGGGTTGGAAATTTTTATTCTTCATCATTATTTTTTATGGATCTCTTGGCTATTCACAAGAAATTGCGCTGTTAAAGTACAGTGGAGGTGGCGATTGGTATAGTAATCCTACTTCCCTACCCAACTTGATCAAGTTCTGCAACCAGCAGATCCATACAGCCCTATCGGAAAAACCGACCACCGTATCCCCAAACGATGTGGAACTTTTTAATTATCCCTTTGTCCATATGACAGGCCACGGAAATGTGTTCTTCTCTGATTCGGAAGCCGAGAATTTACGGCAATACTTACTAAGTGGTGGGTTTTTACATATTGACGATAATTACGGAATGGATCAATACCTTCGAAAAGAACTACTAAAAATATTTCCGAACCAAGAGCTTACAGAGATTCCCGGGGATCATCCCATCTTTCATCAGAAGTTCTCATTTCCAAAGGGCTTGCCCAAGATCCACGAACACGATAATCGAAGACCACAGGCCTTAGGTATCTCCATTGACGGAAGATTGGTCTTATTATATACCTACGAATGTGATTTGGGAGATGGTTGGGAAAATCCCGAAGTACATAACGACCCACCGGATGTTCGTCAAAAGGCATTGCAAATGGGTGCCAATTTAGTTCAATACGTTTTCGAAAACTAGACCTTGCAAACTGCTCATTCCAATTACCAGCCTATTACGCATAACATAAGATTGGTTGTGCTATGTGATGGCCTTAAGAGTCCTGCAAACTTAGGGGCTCTATTTCGTGTTTGTGATGCGTTTGGTGTGGAAGAAATAATTTCCAACAACACGATTCCATTAAGTTCCGGACGATTTAAAAAAACGGCAAGAAGTACAAATGAACAAGTCTCATACAAAGAAGATCAAGCACTTGACGAGGTGATCGTGCAATTACGATCGGAAGGATTTAAAGTTATAGGATTGGAAATTACGACTGAAAGTTCACCCATACAGCATTTTGACGTAAAGAACTTTAAAAAGATAGCCTTGGTGATCGGTGGAGAAAGTGAGGGCATCTCCTCAGATCTCTTAAACCTTTTGACCACCGTTGTTCATATTCCTATGTTTGGGACCAATAGCAGTATGAACGTGATCCAGGCAGTTGCCATCGCTTTATTTCAGCTTACCCAAAATGAATAAGTCGCTATTACATAATGAAGTCCAAACATTTATTCGCGGATTTGAAGGAACACTTTCCCAACTCGCCTTCAAAGGAAGTCCTTTTACTGAGGTCACTACCCGGGAACTCCTTCAACAAGTAGAAGGCTATCGTAAAACCGAAAAGAAATTGCCCTCCTGGCATCATACTGAACAGATTCTATATCCGCCAAAGTTAAATCTCGAACAGACCTCTTCAGAAGAAACCGCCCGCTACAAAGCATCCATAGTGAGAGGAACTACACTAGCCGACCTAACCGGCGGATTGGGGGTGGATAGTTATTATTTTTCCAAAAACTTTGAAAAGGTCACTCATTTTGAATGGAACGAGGAATTGTCCATATGTGCGCAGCACAATTTCAAGGCAATGGGGGCTGAAAATATTGATTGTATTACAGGAAATGGGTTGGAATTACTGGGCGGTAAACAATACGATTTTATCTATGTCGATCCCGCCCGACGACATGAAGAAAAGGGAAAAGTTTTTTTTCTGAAGGATTGTGAACCCAATGTCGTCGAAAATTTGGAATTTTTACTTGAACATGGCAAGACATTATTGATCAAAACCTCTCCCATGCTTGACCTGTCCGTGGGATTAACGGAATTGAAATACGTTTATGAGATCCATGTGGTGGCTATAGCTAATGAAGTAAAAGAGCTACTGTGGCTTATTTCGAAAGAAAAGCAATCGCCGTTAATGGTCAAGACCATCAATTTTCAGCACGAAGGGGTACAAAGATTTGATCTTACTTTCGGAGCGGAGACACAAGCGGTCTACTCCCACCCGCTCACTTATCTCTATGAACCCAATTCCGCCGTTTTAAAGGCGGGAGCGTTCAATGAACTTTGTTCAGCGTTTGGTGTGTTCAAATTAGCCCCACATTCGCATCTCTATACCAGCGAAGAACTTGTGGATTTTCCCGGAAGAAGATTTAAGGTCGAACAAGTGGTTCCTTATCAGAAGTCATCCATGAAGTCCTTATCAAAAACAACGGCACATGTCACTACCCGAAATTTTACCGAATCTGTGGCAGTACTGAGGAACAAATGGAAGATCAGAGACGGTGGGGAACGCTATTTGTTCTTCACTACTTTGGAACAAGGAGAAAAGGTAGTAGTCTATACTTCCAAGTTGTAATTCGACGGTTAAAACGCTCTCCTACTTTTTAAATCAATTATAAGTGTATATTTATCAAACTACTGATTATAATAAAAACGAGGTAAGTCAGATATAAAAAATGGGTATGCAGGACCATCAGGAACACTTAAAAAGGGAGATCGGAGTTTTCGGTCTTAGTGCCAATTTCATTAATATCATAGTGGGAGCTGGGATCTTTGCCATTCCGGCAGTGGTCGCCTCCGGACTTGGGAGTGCTAGTGTTTTTGCTTATCTCTTCTGCGGACTTCTGGTTGCTTTATCAATGCTTTGTTTTGCAGAGATAGGCGCCAAGGTAACCACCTCGGGAGGTGCATATACCTACATTCGAACCGCTTTTGGACCCTATATTGGTTTTCTTACAGCAATTGTACTAGCCATCTCTGCCATTACATCGGATGCCGCTGTTGCAAATGCGTTCTCCGATGTCATCGGTTCCATCTTTCCCTCCTTACAATCCCGTTCATTTAAAATCTTTTTTTTCATTTTGATCTTTGGAGGTCTGGGATATATCAACGTTAGAGGGGTGAAAGAAGGAATGCAAATGGTCAAATTGATCACCTTGGCAAAATTGATACCCCTATTATTACTGGTATTATTCTCTTTTAGAGAAGTATCGATGGAATTTCTGGTGATCGAAAAGTTCCCCTCCCTGTTGGATCTGGGACAGATGTCTCTGATCTTGTTCTTTGCTTTTCAAGGGGGTGAAACAGCTTTGTCGGTGAGTGGTGAAGTGCGCGACCCGCAACGGACCATTCCAAAAGCGATCTTTATCAGCATCACCGGGGTTCTTATCTTATACTTATTGATACAGACCATTTCTCAAGGGGTTCTGGGACCTGAGCTTCCCAACTTTAAAGAAAATACGTTAGGGGTTGTAGCAGATCATGTTTTTGGACCCATCGGATTTACCTTGATCACCATAGGAGCAGCCGTCTCTATGTTTGGCACTCTCAGTAGTGAAATCCTGAGTATGCCGAGAGTATTGTACAGAGCTTCCATGGATGAGGTGTTACCGTTCAAACTTTTATCTAAAGAGCACAAGAAATACGCCACTCCCTACTTCGCCGTGATCATCTATGCGGGTTTGGGTTTTATATTCGCTATTTCCGGAGGTTTTGTGCAATTGGCCATTATTTCCAGCTCCGCTATCCTATTGATCTATTTAGGGATTGCACTTTCGGTGATCAAACTGCGAAGAACACAACCTTCCGTAAAAGGGGAGTTCAAACTGCCGGGCGGATTATTGATCCCGGTGCTTTCCTGTATTACGATCATTTGGCTGTTATCTAATTTAAGCAGAAATGAACTCTTTGTCTTTGGTCTCGTTCTAGTAGGATTAAGTTTGATCTATTTGGCCTACCATAAAATCAGAAAAAGTCCTTAAACCGTTGTCATTTAATACCATAGGAAACGTATAAATATGATAAATTTCTTTCGAAAAATAAGATACAACCTCATGGAAAAAAATAAAACAGGGAAATACCTCAAATACGCCTTTGGCGAGATCGTACTGGTAGTGATAGGGATTTTAATCGCCCTACAGATAAACAATTGGAACGAAAACCGATTGAGCAGAATCAAATCGGATGAGTTTCATGAAAGGCTGGCAGAAGAACTGGAATCGATGATTGAGCGAACCAACAGTGATCAAAAACGAGCAGAACAGTTGGTGGAATACCTTCGTAAATCCGTTGCCATTCTCGAATCCGGAACCCCATCAGCCTCGACGAAGGATACTTTGGACTTCACCTTGCAAAATTTCTTTCAGTTTGTTCGCATCAATGGGGAATTGAAGACTATCAAGGAAATGGAAAGCACCGGACAGTTAGGCTTAATCTACAACAAGGATTTGAAAAAGGAAATATTCGACTACCTCGCTTATTTGGAAGCGATTAGTAAAGTTTACGATCAACTCGCCAACAAGGTCAACAATACGGAGATGATTGATAAATATGTAACCATTAAAATAAAAGCAAATTCACTTGACAATCAACTTGAATATAATTTTCAGGAATTATCCAACGACCGGAATCTCATTAATGTCTTATCAAGATATGGGTATTATTGGCAGACGAAACAGTCGTTTTCGAGCATCTTGAGCAAACTCTCCACAGAATTGAGGGAGAACATTCTAAAAGAACTCGATCACTAATTGAATATATGTGCAACATCTAGATGTTTTTTTCATACTCTCTTCGCTACTCCATGGGATATTAGTAAATTTAGTCAATCATTGAATTACATGATTTTGGAATCATTGATAAATAGAAAAACTAAAACGCTATTCCGTATGAAAAAATATGCACTTCTAATCGTATTCCTCCTTGTAGGTAGTTATGTGTTCACACAAGACTTCCCCGATAGCTTAACCGACGGACAATATTATGATGTAAATGGCGCTAAACTCTGGGTAGTTACTGTGGGAACCGGTGAACCCATGATCTTGATCGCGGGGGGTCCGGGAGGTGCCCACAGGGGTTTAAGGAGTTTTGATTCGTTGAGTGTAAAAGGAAATATACAACTGATCTATTTTGATGGCTACGGTCGCGGTAAATCGGATGTTGCCAAAGATGTAAAAGAATACTCCTTGGAAAGAGATATCGAGGATATTGAAGGATTGAGAAAGGCAATGAACTTGGATAAAGTAAGTTTGTTAGGTCATTCTTATGGCAGTTTGGTGGCACAAGGTTATGCCATAAAATATGGCGAGAATGTAAGTCATCTCATCATCGCCAATGGTTTTCATAGTTTCTTAATGTGGCAGGCCAATGATGACAATTGCAATCATGAGATCAAAACCAATTATCCTGAAGTCTGGAGTGACCTTATGGCACATCGTGAGCAAGGAGGAATCAGCAGTGATAGTATTCACCAAGATATCTATGGTCGTGTGCCCTATGGTTTTTTATACGCCTACAACCCTACTCATTTTATCAGCAGAGGAAAAAGGAGTTACCCCAATGCGTTCAATAGTGAACTCTATTATCAAATGGTAGGTAAGGACGGGGATTTCATTGTGGGCAGTGACATTGGCAATTTTGATTTTCGCAAACAATTGAAAGATCTGAAAATGCCCATCCTGGTCATCGCAGGACGATTCGATCGGGTCGCTGTACCCAGCATGATGGTGAAGTATAAAGAATACTGTCCGCAAGCCCAATTTGTAATGTTTGAACAAAGCGGACATAACCCACAAGTGGAAGAACCGGAAAAGGAATTTCCCCTTATAATCGATTTTTTAAAGCAATAAAGCTAAATCATCATTAATATTCATGGACCATTCAAGAGTATTTAAAATGTCGGTGGCCAGTGTTTATCCGCATTACATTACCAAAGCGGAAAAAAAGGGACGAACCAAGGAAGAGGTCGACACCATTATTTGCTGGCTCACCGGGTATGATCAAAAATCATTTGAGCAGATTCTCGAAAATAAAACTGATTTTATGACATTTTTTGCGCAAGCACCTCAATTGAATCCGAATGTCTCTAAGATCACCGGGGTTATTTGCGGCTATCGGGTGGAAGAAATCGAAGATCCATTGATGCAAAAAATTCGTTTTTTAGACAAACTGATTGATGAATTGGCGAAAGGAAAAAAGATGGAGAAGATTTTAAGAACATAAAGACGTAATTACTAAAACGGTAAAAAATGAAATTCAAATGTTTATCAATCGTAATATGGATCACTGTTTCATTATTTGTTAATAGCTGTGGCTCAAAAACAAATGAACCTACGCAGACAACAACTGATCTTTCCTCTTTGGAAAAGGAAATTGCGCTACGTCTTCGAACGTATGAGGATCTCTTGAAGAGTGGAGATTCCATTGGGTTGGGAGCTATGTATACCCTAGATGCGGAAATCATACCTTCTACCGTAGGGAGAGAAAATATCATCAAGGTATTTGGAGGGATGATCAGAGACAGCGTGATTGGTTCCTTTGAAACCATTCATTTATGGGGCGATGATCAATTATTGGTGGAGGAAGGAAAAGGAAGTTGGCTGCATAAAAACGGTGAGGTCCTTGGAAATGGAAGCTATTTATTGGTTTGGCAGAAAGAGGATGGCGTGTGGAAAATACTTCGGGACACGTGGTTCCCGGAAAAAAAATAATTTAAGAAATAACCCTTTTTACCCTTTTCGATCCCATGAAAATAATCTCAACCAATATAGCACAACCAACCACCTTTTTCTGGAATGGAAAAGAAGAGACCACAGGTATTTATAAGAAGCCTATCGATCAACCCATCTACTTGACAAGAAATGATGTGGCACAGGACGAAGTCACCGATCGTTTACACCATGGAGGCTTTTATAAGGCATGTTATATGTTCTCATCGGAACAATATCCCTACTGGAAAAACCTGTATCCGGATCTGGACTGGAATTGGGGTATGTTTGGGGAAAATCTTACGGTTGCAGGGTTCGATGAGCGAAAAGTTTTCCTTGGCGATGTCTTCAAAGTGGGAAATGCCGTAGTCCAGGTGTCACAGTACAGAGAACCTTGTTATAAGCTCGGACACAGATTTGGGGATCAAAAGATGCTGAAGCAATTCATCGAGCTTGGTTTTGCGGGTACTTACTTAAGCATTTTAGAAGAAGGGTACGTTGCTGTGAATGATGAATTCAGTTTAGTGGAACGTCTTAAAACCAGTATTTCGGTTGCTGACCTATTCCGGTTGGCACACACGAAGGAAAAGGATCAAGATCATCTGAAAATTGCTGCGGTGAGCAAAGCCATTCCGGTAAAAAAGAGATCGTTATTCAGTTCCTACTTAAAATAAACAAACGAAATCGAAGCGTTAACTATAGTCTTCAGCCAATTTTATATAATACCTTTAGATAAAAATAATAAAATCAAAATAGCAATGAAATCAATGACCATAAACTTACGATTTACCTACCTGTTACTTATCGGATTATTAATGGGCTGTTCAAAAAGTTCTACCGATAAATTAAAAATGTCGGAGGACAATCCATTTAACGTCACGATCAATCAGCCAATTGCTTATGCGAGCGTAACTTCAGATCATATTGATTCGTATGTGGCGGTGGTAATTGATCATACCGTGAAGGATATAAACAGTATAAAGACCTCAAACGATCTAAGTTTTGATAACACCTTTGCCGTCTACGATAAAGTATTGAACAATATAGGCAAAGCAGCAAACAATTCTTTTATGTTGTATTGGGTTTCCACCGATTCCCTGACAAGAGCCAAAGGCATCAATGGGTACCAAAAATTGGATTCATTGAATACGGATATCACTTCAGACAAGAAACTCTTCGATAAATTACAGTCGTTTGCGAATTCAGAAGATGGGGAAAAGTTGGAAGGACTTAAAAAAAGGCTGGTGACAGAAGTAATGGATGGATTCAAACAATCCGGGGTCAATTTAAGTGCCACCGATTTAGTGACCTATAAACAACTTTCCGCTGATATCAGTGAGCTTTCCTCACAATTTTCAACCAATATGAACACGGCCGATGAAGTTTTGATCTTGGAGGAAGCCCAGATGGAAGGTTTGCCGGAGAATTTCAAGGACCAATACCGAAAAGAAAATGGAAGTTATGAGATTCCTATCATCAATGCTACCTCAGGTCCAATGATGAGCAATGCAAAATCCAGTGAAGTTCGAAAAATGTATGCTATTAAAAAAGCAAATTTGGCTGCTGATAAAAATTTAACAGTACTGGATTCTCTTATCAGCAAACGATACCAATTGGGAAAATTAATGGGCTACGATTCCTATGCCGCTTATAATCTCAGACCCAAAATGGCAAAAACTCCGCAGCATGTTTGGGATTTTCTGAGCGGATTGTCCGTCGCCGCCAAGGACAAGGCCCTTCAAGAAATAGAACGATTGAAAACCGTTCGTAATGCCGACCTCCATACGCCAAAGGATGACAGTCCGTTAAACCCCTGGGACAGGTCCTATTACAACAACGAGCTACTGAAAACAACTTATAACGTGGACAATGAGAAAATGCGTGATTATTTACCCATGGAAGCTTGTCTGGAGGGTATGTTCATTCTATACCAAGAACTCTTGGGATTGCAGTTTAAAAAAGTGGACAATCCCTCCGTTTGGCATGAGGATGTGCAGATGTACGAAGTATATGAAGGGGAAAAATTAAAGGGAAGGTTCTATTTGGATCTGTTCCCACGGGCCAATAAAGAAACCTGGTATTATGCGGTTCCATTAACGTATGGAAGTCAGAGTGATCAGGGTTATGAGATCCCGGTAGCGATGTTATTGGGAAATTTCACTAAACCAACTGAAAAATTACCGTCCCTGCTTAGCTTTAGAGAGTTAAGCACCTTATTTCATGAATTTGGACACATCATGAATTGTATGTCGTATGAAGGAGAATACTTTGCCTTAGCGAATACCAAGGCCGATTTTGTGGAAGCCATGTCACAGATCTTTGAAAATTGGATCGAGGATTACGATATATTGAGCTCTTTTGCCAAACACTATGAAACGGGAGAAGTTTTTCCGAAGGATTTATACGACAGTAAACAGCGAGCAAAAAATGTATCTTCCGGCGCTAGCGCAATGGGTGGTGTGAGATGGGCACTTTATGATATGAATATATACGATCGTTACGACCCCAAAAATCCTATAGATACCGATCAATTGTGGAAGGATATTGATGCTGAATTGGGAGTGGAATCAAGTTATATTGAAGGAACACATCCACAAGCCAGTTGGATCCATATCAATACCAATCCTGTCTATGTCTACGGTTATATTTGGTCTGAAGTATATGCACAAGATATGTTCACGGTATTTAAAAAGAATGGCTTAAGAGATAGTGAAACGGGCATGAACTACAGAAAGTTAGTATTAGCCAATGGGGCACAAAAAGATGTGGTAGAAGCCGTGGAAGAATTTCTGGGAAGACCTTCCAATAATCAGGCTTATATCGAGAGCTTAGGATTGGA
>JAHEMZ010000008.1:58889-63370 GCA_024643385.1 Flavobacteriaceae bacterium
ATATGTTGGATGTTGCTAAGATAAAAGTTAAGGCGAACCATGTAGAATTCGTGGAAGCGGATGCGCAGGATTTACCTTTTCCGGATAATTGTTTTGATCTTGTGATCTGTCAGTTTGGTTTTATGTTCCTTCCCGATAAGCAAAAAGGCTTCAATGAAGCATGGCGGGTTTTAAAGCCCGGGGGGCAATTCCTGTTTATTACTTGGGACAAGGCCGAAAATAATATCACCCTGCATATCAGTCAGCAAACCATTCTTCAGTTTTTAAAAGCCACCCCTCCACCCTATTTCGGAAAAGCCTATTCGGCCATGAACGATCCTGATCAGTTACAGAGGTACACAACGGAGGCTGGTTTTAATAAAGGAACCGTTGAAAAAATTACATTGATAGGAGAATGTTCACTCGCCATAAATGCCGCGATTGGTTTTGTGGAAGGCAATTCGATCGTTAAGGAGATTTTGAAAGAAGGGGGTGCCGATTTATTACATACAATAGAATCCACCATTGCCAGTAGGATCAATGAACAAGTGGGTAAAGATCCTTTTTGCTCTACTTTAAATGCCTGGCTGGGTGAATACTATAAATAAAGCAACCGCTCCTTCTAAGGCGGCGCATGATCGTCAGGTGACTTTTACAATTCCTCAGTTCTAAAACTGAAATAATAATAGTACTTTGTAGCTCAATATTCTAGTAAAACCAACCTTATGAAAAATCATTTTTTTATGCTTCTACTCTTCCTTTTTTCCTTTTCTGCCTTTGCGCAAGAAGAAAAAAATGTGGAGCCAAAGGAAATTCCCCAAGGCGAGATCTTCTCTTCCACACAGTCGGTCACCATTGATGGTAAGACCATTAATCTGGCAACAGAAACAGGAACGGTCCAATTAAGAGATGAGAACGATAAACCAATTGCGCTCTTTGGTTTTACCCATTACAAGAAAACAGGTGGAGATACGAACAGACCTATTGTATTTGCATTCAATGGCGGTCCTCTTTCAGCCTCTTTCTGGTTACATTTTGGAGTGTTGGGTCCAAAGAGAGTTGAAGTTAATGATCCGGATTACACTAAACCGGCACCATATCGCGTGGTAAATAATGAGTACTCCATTTTAGATAAGGCCGATCTTGTGATGATCGACCCCATTGGAGTTGGATTGAGTAAACCTGTAGGCGATGCCAAATGGGCTGATTTTTGGGGCGTGGACCAAGATGTTAGAAGCATTGGTCTTTTTATAGAACAATTCCTGATTCGCGCAAAAAAATTCAATACACCCAAATACTTATTGGGTGAGAGTTATGGTACGTTCAGAAATGCTGCGTTGGTCAAATATTTACAAGATAAAGGGATTGCGATGAATGGTGTGATTATGGTTTCCGCTGTCTTCGACCTACATCATTTGTTGTTCGGACCGGGGGACGATCTGGCCTATTTACTGCATTTCCCAACTTATGCCGCGACCGCTTGGTACCATAACAAGGTGAAGGATAAGGGAGCATCCTTGGAGGCTTTTTTAAAGAACGTTCGACTTTTTACGGAAAATGAATATGCTCCCGCCCTATTAAAAGGTGATCAATTGGCCGCAAACGAAAAAGATGCCATTGCGCAAAAACTTGCAGACCTGTCCGGATTGGACAAATCCTTCTGGCTCAAGGCAGACTTGAGAGTGAAGAATGATGAATATTTCCAGGAACTGTTCCGAAAGGAAGGCCTCACCGTGGGACGTCTTGATTCGCGATTCACCGGAAAGAATGAGGACCTGTTAGCACAATCTGCCTTCACCGATCCACAAAGTGATGCGATCTCTGCTCCTTATATTTCAGCCTATAAAGATTATTTGTACAACGACCTGAATGTAAGGAAAGACCTTACCTATACCACAAGCGCCGGAACTAGAGAGGGCTTCAAATGGGACTGGAAACATTCCGGGAATATCTATTGGAATGCGCAAGTGGCCGTAAGTACCCTCGAGGATATGACCGCCGCCATGAAACGAGATCCTAATTTAAAAATATTGATCTTAAATGGTTACTTCGATCTGGCTACGGTCTTTTATGGGGTGGAATATTCGATCAATCACATGGGATTAGAACCGGATTTGAAACAAAATATCATCATGAAATATTATGAAGCAGGTCATATGATGTATATTCATAAACCTTCCATGGAAAAGTTTAAAATGGATGTGGATGCCTTTATTGATCAAACTTCCCAATAGAGCTACGTTGGATACCTTCATCAATTTCAAGTGCAATAAAAATACAGGACACCAACCCTGAATGCCGTTCAATTATAACTAGTATTTAATGAGTACTCATATTTCATATAGATCCACAAAAGAGGCCTGGGAAGGGTTCGGTCCGTTCCTTGAGGAATTGATCAATGAAAATAAATTAAAAAAAATATGTGATGTTGGCGGAGGTGCCAATCCGGTTTTAAGTGAAGAATATATTAAAGAAAGAAGCATTGATTATTCGCTGCTGGATATCTCTGAAACGGAACTGAAAAAAGCACCGGAAAACTATCATAAAATTTTAGGCGACATCGCCTCACCCAATCTTGAATTGGATCAAAAATATGATCTAGTCTTTAGTAAAATGCTGGCAGAGCATATCTCTGATGCCAAACAGTTCCATAAAAATGTATTGAATTCATTGGAACAGAATGGTTTTGCCGTACATTTTTTTCCAACGCTTTATACATTGCCTTTTATCGCGAATTACCTATTTCCGGAACGTTTAGCCAGCTTTTTGTTAAATAAATTGGCCCCTAGAGACAGGCATCAATTTGAAAAATTTCCTGCATACTACCGTTGGTGCCGTGGTCCTTCCCGCAGACAGATAGAAAAATTCAATTCTCTGGGCTATACGGTGGTAGAATATAGAGGATTTTTTGGGCATAGTGGTTACTACAATAAGATCGATGTATTAAAAAAAGTACATAATTGGAAGACCCGCTACCTTTTGCGACATCCGAATCCTAATTTTACGAGCTTTGCTTATATAGTGCTGCAAAAGGCGCAGTAATGCCTAGCAGCAGTATCAAAATTGTTTACTTACAAAATGACCTTATAATGCTTAGTGTCTGTTTGCTAAGTTGGAAGTTTAAGCTAAATACAACTATATTTGAAAAACAATTGTAGCATATTATTAGAGAATTCGCCTAAAATGAAAAAACTGCTGTTATTTTATATTTTAGTAACCTTTTCATACAACTCAACTGCGCAAGACTACAAACCACTATTAGATTTTTATAATGAATGGAATGTAAGATGGTGTTATTTTGGATGCGATACTGATGTGTATTATACGAATGGTGATACCATAGTGGATGGAATAGGTTTTAAAATTCTTGACGGCTATCATTATATCTCTAGAGGGTTTTTATTGCGTGAAGACGTTCCGGATAAAAAAGTTTATCTAAAGGTCTTTTTACCTAATGGAACTTTTGATTATTTATTATATGATTTTGCTCTTGAAGTTGGTGATTCTATTGACATTAAAAATCCCTATACGCCTTTTCCCGAAGATGCAGGATATTATAAAGTAGATTCAATTATTCCTCGTCCATTGGTCGATGGAAACGATTATAAACATTTTTACCTATCACCTTCCGTTTCCAATACCACTAGTAAAAATAATGCCATTTGGGTGGAAGGCGTGGGTTCAATGTCAATAGTTACAGCACCTGGGGGAGATCCGGATATTGATGGGGTGGGTCGAGTGGCTTGCATGTTTAAAAATGGTATATCTTTTTATTCAGATCTTGAAATTATTGATGAATGTGAACCAACCTTTATTCTGGATACTTCTACCTATACTCAGAAAAAGAGCACGGTCAAGGCAATTTCTACAACATTCAGTGGCTTATATGAGCTAATAAATATAGAGGACTTCCATGAAATCGAACTTTACGATATAAAGGGTGTTAAATTAGATTTCTTTATGAATGACAATCAAAATTCAATAGCGATTGATTTAACAAAATATCCCACCGGAATATATTTACTGATCTTCAAGTCGATCAATTACCCTAGTCAAAACTTAAAAGTTATTAAACGATAATTTTTGGATATTTGAAATTAAAATGTTTGTCCCGTAAGCAATCTGTGTTTAAATTATTGCGACAAATCAAGAACATATTCAGCGCAACTTCTGTTTTCGGCTCACTGTTAACCGCTCACTTACAATAACAGGATTCACTCCGGCCTTCCTGACAGCACTCCGTGCTTAAAATAGCGTAAACACATGCCTTGTAAAGCAGGAAACATAAGATCGTTAAAGAAAAAGAGCTGCTCCTTTGAGCAGCTCTTCCTTCTATATCATGTCAAGAATTTCTTTTATTTGGCAGATAAAGTACTCATGGTAAAATAGCCCATTTCCCGGGTTATTTTGCCTTCATCATTAAAGTTATGAGTAAGCATGGCAGGGATGACAAATTTTTTATTATCCTTCTTGCGAGTGACATTCATATCCCACCATGATAG
>JAHEMZ010000009.1 GCA_024643385.1 Flavobacteriaceae bacterium
GGCATTAATCCAAGTTTCCCTGGGCTATTCCCCTGTACAAGGTAGATTGCATACGCGTTACGCACCCGTGCGCCGGTCTCTAAGTTGCAAGCAACTTATACCCCTCGACTTGCATGTGTTAAGCCTGCCGCTAGCGTTCATCCTGAGCCAGGATCAAACTCTTCATCGTATAATCATAAAAATATTCATGCCGAATTCAGAGCCTTATCAAAGGTAATCTCAGGTGTTCTTGTGTGTTTGTTCGTGTATCATAACTGTTACATCATAATACGCGCTGTCAAAAAATTCCAATATATCAATGAACTCATTTCAATTTCTTTCGCTCTTTCCGAAACTCGTGTTTTGTATTCACTTATCCGTTTAGCGGGTGCAAATATACAACCGCATTTTTCATTCTACCAAAACTAAATTGAAAAAAAAATAAAGTTTTTTTCAAGCCCTTATTAATAGGCTGATAGTAGGCATTTTGACAAATAACTTTTTCGGAAATGCGGAACTTTAAAGATAATCAATTCTGCAGAAACAAGCAAGTGTACTTTGTTATTTCTTTTTACTCACGCTATTCCAGTGCGAAGTCAAATCCAAATAATCTATTGCATAAGCCGACTTCTGTCGTTTTAATAAATCAGATTGAAACGATCGCTGTAAAATATCTTCAATTAAATAGTCCTCTTTTACTTCAAAGGGCCTATACTCTTCCTTTAACGAAATATCAAACATACTGGCCGTAGTGTTGTACCAAAATGCCCTCCATCCCGTTCGTAACTCCTTTACCAAATCAAAAGCAGTCGTCCCCGTTTGTCGATAGATCAACTTCACTAAAATCTGACCTTCGGTACGGGTTAAATTCTTTAACTGATCGGAAAACTCTCCTTCGATATACTTTTGTACCCTCTTCGTATATTTCTTTCGAGCACTCTTCTTTTCAATCGAATTGAGGCGCTCTGTCATCACAGTCAATCGCTCAGCAGCAAGCTTGGCATAAGGATAAACCTTTCGGGTCTTTCTTCTTAAGATCAAATAACGCCTCCGATCTTCCTTTGAATTAAATTCTAATTTCTTCAGCAGCACCACTTCCTCCAGGTCAATAAATTCTCTGGGAATCGTATCGCCTTCAATAATATAATAGAAAGTTTCTAAAGAATCTCCTTTATACTCTGTATACGGACTTTCCTCCTGCGCATAAATTCCGCAAGTTATCCAACACATTACTATGACTAAAAGTTTATTCAACAGACGATTATAAGATTAAGAGTGAATAGTTCGTCAATAACGCACCAAATTTAAATAATTTGACTTCGGATTGTTATTAATTAATTCCTAATTTTGATACAAATAAAATACAATCATGGCAAAAAGTATACTGAATAAGAAATCCCTAGATTTCCTGGAAAAGTACCTGAATAATGCCGCTCCTACAGGATATGAATGGGACGGACAAAAAATCTGGATGGATTACCTCACTCCTTATGTAGACGAATTTATCACCGACACTTACGGCACCGCCGTGGCTGTGATCAATCCAAAAGCTACTTATAAGGTAGTGATAGAAGGTCATGCCGATGAAATTTCTTGGTTTGTAAATTACATCAGCGACAACGGATTGATCTATGTTATCCGAAATGGTGGTAGTGATCATCAGATCGCCCCTTCCAAAATCGTGAACATACATACAAAGAAGGGTATTGTTAAAGGTGTTTTCGGATGGCCCGCCATTCATACGAGAGATAAAGGAAAAGAAGAACCTCCCAAACCGGAGAACATCTTTATCGATATAGGAGCAAAAGACAAGAAGGAGGTTGAAAAGATGGGGGTTCATGTAGGTTGTGTGATCACTTATCCCGACGAGTTTCACATCCTTAATAAGGATAAATTCGTCTGTAGAGCACTGGATAACCGTATGGGCGGATTTATGATCGCAGAAGTTGGAAGACTCTTGCATGAAAATAAAAAGAAGCTTCCTTTCGGATTGTATATTACCAATTCCGTACAAGAAGAGATCGGACTGCGTGGTGCCGAAATGATCGCGGAACGAATTCAACCCAATGTGGCCATTGTGACTGATGTAACCCATGATACTACCACTCCCATGATCGATCAAAAGGTACAAGGTTTTGCTAAAATTGGAGAGGGACCCGTCATCGCGTACGCACCGGCTGTACAACAAAAATTACGTGATCTTATTGTCGAAACGGCGGAAGCCAAAAAGATCCCTTTCCAACGTTCTGCCTTATCCCGTGCCACCGGTACTGATACAGATGCTTTTGCTTACAGTAATTGTGGGGTGGCCAGCGCCTTGATATCACTTCCGCTTCGTTATATGCACACTACGGTGGAAATGGTCCATCGCAGTGATGTAGAAAACGTGATCCAGTTGATCTACGAATCCTTACTAAATCTAAAGGACGGAGAAACGTTTAGTTATTTCAAATAAATTAAATGATGAAAGGTCGCCAATGGCGGCCTTTTTTTATCTTTAATCCCAAACCAGACCAAGTGCTTTTTAATTCCTTCGATTTTGGGTTGTTCCTCGTTCTAGCTTATCTGCTCTATTGGGGTATAGGGACTCGTCAGAGAATAGCGCAAAATTTCTTTTTACTACTGGCCAGCTACTTTTTTTACGCCTTTTGGGATTGGCGATTTTTGGCACTGTTGGTCACTAGTTCCCTGATCGATTATTTCGCAGGTATAGGGATCGCATCCAGTAATGTTCACTTAAAGCGAAAGCTGATCTTGTGGGTCAGTATAACCTGGAACCTCGGCGTTCTTTTTCTGTTTAAATACTTCAACTTTTTTATCGAAAGCTTTGAGTCCATGTTCCAACTTTCCAGTTCAGGGGCTTATAACTTTTGGAATGTGGCCATTCCCGTCGGACTTAGTTTTTATACTTTCCAAACTATGGGTTATTCGATCGATGTATTTCAGAGAAAGATCCCCCCCGCTAAAAATATCCTGAATTTTCTGTGTTTTGTGAGTTTTTTTCCACAGTTGGTGGCCGGTCCTATCGAAAAAGCCAAATCATTGCTCCCCCAGTTCGATCGAAATCGTACGTTCGATATGCAAAGATCAAAAGAAGGATTGCGACAGATACTATGGGGACTTTTTAAAAAGATCATTGTCGCGGAAAAGCTGGGATTAGCGGTAAATATGGCCTTTGAAAATCCGGAGTCCTATAATTTTATCACCCTCACTTATGCGGCGATACTTTTCTGTTTTCAAATTTATTGTGATTTTTCCGGGTATACCGATATTGCCATTGGTACCGCCAAACTATTTGGTTTCGATTTAAGTCGCAACTTCCGTTTGCCCTATCTCGCTAAAAGTATTTCAGAATTTTGGCAACGGTGGCATATTACCCTTACGCGATGGTTTTCAGATTATGTTTACACCCCTATTATACATCCATATAAACAAAAAACAACCGCCATAAGAACATTGGCCTTACTGGTGACCATGACATTGGTAGGGCTATGGCACGGGGCTCGTTGGACCTTTCTGTTTTTTGGTCTTTTTAATGCCGTTGTAATGATCGTTGAGCGGATCCCAATGTTCAAAAAACGGATCACTTTGCGGAAGAAACTAAGCCTTTCTCCCCGGTGGCTCTCCCTCTGTTATGTTTTCCTGATGTTCCTGATCTCGGGAGTGTTATTTCGAGCTACCTCCATGGATCAAGCCATGTTCATTGTCAAACGTATTTTTTCATTTACCTGGGAAGGGGCATTCACTTCTCTGATCAGTTGGAAATTAGGGTATTTGATCTTTATGATCGCTGCGGAATTATTCTTCCGAAGAATGGAATATCCCCTTCAATCCTTGGAAAGAATTGTACCGAAGCCCTTACGATGGGCCATCTATTATCTGTTAATCGTCATTCTTATTCGCTATGCGGAACCTAAGGAAGCATTTATTTATTTTCAATTCTAATGCAACGCAAGTTTATCACATATTGTTTCTTGTTCTTCGCCCCGGTAGTTATTGGATATTTAGTAATGGAGTCCTTAACCCTCGGAATCCCATCTGCTTTTCAGATCAATCAAGTGCGATTACAAAATGAAGCAGACGCTATTGAAACCTTAGTGTTAGGGTCGTCACAAATAATGAACGCCGTGAATCCCGAATGGATGGAATCCCCTACCCTTAACATCGCCTCAGGGAATCAACATCACGATACCGACTTCAAACTACTAAAGGGCCTTCTCCCCCGTTTAAAAAATCTCACTACTGTAGTAATCGAAGTATCCTATAGTCATTTTGAATTACCCCATAACGGTAAGGATTTCTGGAAGAATAGCGTTTATTTAAAATATTACAACGTGAACTGTTTTGAACGCACTACCTATTTCAAGGATCGACTGATTTATTTATCCTATCCAAAATTCTTTTCAGAAAGGATTCAAGAGTATTATATCGACAAAAAACCTTTGACCGATTTTAATGATTTTGGTTATAACTACGCGGATGTCTATGGTCAATTCAATGCATTGAATTATGATCTGAAGGCGATCGAGGCTATGAAATCCTTTAAAATAAATACGGAAGAGAATTTAACAACGTTTCAAACCAATACTACCTTGTTTATCGAACTTTTAGATTATCTAAAGGCCAAGGATCTTCAGGTGATCTTATGTACACTTCCCATGTATCACAGTTATCTTGAAAAGCGGGATCCACACATCCTGAATCGTCGCGACGGGATCCTGGATTGGGCACAGAACAAGTACGAAAATGTACAACTCTTACTTTTAGAAGAAACTACTGATAATTATCTGTTGAAGGATTTTTGGAACCAAAGTCATTTAAGTCCGTCCGGCGCTAAAAAATACACTCAATCCTTGAATGCTTTCATTCTATCGCATTAAAGCTTTTGTTCTTTAACTTTTGAAAATACAATTTTGCCTCTTTGACCACCCTGGGCGCTAACAATATCGTTGCGGTCATGGTAGGAATGGCCATAAGTGCAAAAACAGTATCAATGATATTAATGACAGTGTTTAGTCGGGTGGTTGCTCCTACCAATATACTCGCGATATAAAAATAATTATAGTAATGTTTTTTATCGGCTCCATAAATAAACGACATACACTTGGTCCCATAGTACGAATACGAAAACAAGGAAGAAACACTAAATACCAGGATACAAAGCATTAACGCATACTTACCTATTACCGGGATACTATTTTCAAAGGCCAGAGCGGTCAAGCCGACACCGTCGGCATCGCTTGTCTGCCAAACGCCTGTCACTAAAATGGCTAAGGCAGTTAGCGAACATACGACAAGTGTATCGATGGCAGGTCCTAACATGGCGACCAAACCCTCGCGAATGGGTTGGTTCGTTTTTGCGGCTCCATGGGCTAAAGGCGCAGTCCCTATTCCCGCTTCATTGGAGAAGGCGCCCCTTCGAATTCCAAGTAAAATAAGTCCGCCCACCATTCCTCCCAAAAAAGTATCTCCCTTATAAAAATCAGCCGCAAAGGCATCAGTAAAAATAAGCTTGAAATAATAAGGTACCACTTCATGGTGGATCCCAAGGATCACGACCACCAAAACAAAATAAAGCATCACCATGCCGGGAACCATTTTTTCGGCCGTTTTACTAATTCTAGAAATACCTCCCAACACTACAAAAGCGGTGATCATCGCCAGGATAATGCCGATGATCAAATTAGATTGAAATCCATACGACAGCCCCAATGGAATAAGAACGATGTTATCGATGGCTTGGGTCAACTGGTTCACATTAAATAGTGGAAAACAGCCTATGAGCCCGGCGAAACTAAAAAACAGGGCAAGGGGTTTCCATTTTTTACCCAATCCCTCCATAATGAAATACATAGGGCCTCCCTGAATTTTTCCTTCAGTATCCCTACCCCTATATAAAATGGCCAGCGTCGCTGTAAAAAATTTAGTGGACATTCCAATGACGGCGCTCACCCACATCCAGAATACAGCGCCCGGGCCGCCAATGGTGATGGCCACTGCTACTCCGGCGATATTACCCATGCCTATCGTTGCGGAAAGTGCCGTGGTCAAGGCCTGAAAATGACTTATCTCTCCTTCATCCTTGTCGTTGTCATATTTACCCCGCAGAATATCAATGGCATGCACTAAATAGCGGTAAGGCAAAAATTGGACGCGTACTAATAAATAAATTCCCCCACCAATCAGTAAGATCAATAAGGGCAGGCCCCAGGCAAAAGAGGCCATTTGATCGGTGAAAGTTTGAAGAGAATTAAAAAAATCCATGAAGGCCTAACAAGTTTCTTGCAATTTAAAATTTTAATATTCAATTCTATTCATTTTATTTGTTGTGCATGAAAAAATCACTCCGGTATCTCTTATTATTAGGTTCGATCTGGCTCAACGCTCAGGAAAAGGGAACATTGAAGCCTTCTGAATTCGTGATAACTCCTGAATTTTTGCTGGGTATTTCTGCCGAAGCCAACGATTTTTTTCCTGAAAGAAGTTTACAGAAACAATTTATTGTAGGTCTGGGGCGAAAGAATGATCACAATACAAAGGAATGGGCGTATTGGTTAAAGCAGCCTAAAACCGGCTTAAATATAGGTGTTACCGATCTGGGGAATCCCGATGAGCTAGGATATTCGTTGTCCCTTATGCCGTTCATTGAATTTGATGCCTTCGGTCGCCGACAAAAAGATATCAAGGTGCTGGTAGGCATGGGAACTTCCTATTTCAATAAAAAGTACGACGAGGAGGATAATTTCTATAATCAGGCAGTTACTACCGATATTACCTGGTCGTTCAGGGCTTCCTTGAATTATGTATTTCTCAAGACCCATAAGATCGATTACCGCTTCGGATTAGTTTATTTTCATAATTCCAACGGCCATACCAAATTACCGAACCAAGGATTGAATTCATTCTTAGGCAGTATTTCCGCAGATATAAAGAATCCTCTGAAACGTCCTGAATACTCCATCGACGATGTAATGGAAGCTCCTGAAAAAAGTGTTTATGATTATATGTCATTCAGAACCGGATTAGGAATCAATGTCTTCGCCTTGCCATTCAATGATAAAAAAGGGGTGTATACGATAGCAGGAGAATACGGTAGGGTGTGGAATAAGACCTACAAATTCGGTATAGGTTTTTATTATCGTTTTTATGAACACTATTACGATTACATCAATGACAATGAATCGCTGGTTCAGGATGGGAAAGAATTTGAAGCCTATAAAGAAAATCCATGGTGGAACGCCTCTGCTATTGGCCTACACGCAAAATTCGAGTTTTTGTTGGATCATTTTGGAATGGAGATGCAAATAGGCGCCAATTTATTTAAACCTGCCTATAAGATCGATTGGCGGATCAATGAAGGTTGGGATTATCCCCCAAGGGAACTTCCGGACAATTGGCAATTAGGGGAATACACCACCAAATACGAACTAAAACAAATTATCTCCACCCGAATGGGTATTAAATATTATCTTCTGGGAACGAATCAAATTCCAAAACACAATGTATTTATTGGGGCGCACATCAATGCTAATCTAGGACAAGCCGATTTTTCTGAAGTCAGTTTGGGGTATGTGTATAATTTCAATTTAAAAGGAAGGGAATAATTACTTTTTGGCTAAGTAATTCAACACATTTTTTTCAATTCTTTCCTGAATATTTGAAACATCCGCCTTTACAAACGTAGTGCCTGTGATGTTTTCATACAATTCAATATAGCGTTCAGAAATAGTCTCAATATACGCATCGCTCATAAAAGGCACGCTCTGCCCTTCCAATCCTTGAAACCCGTTTGCGATCAACCACTGCCGCACGAACTCTTTAGATAGTTGTTTTTGAGCCTCGCCTTTGGCTTGCCGTTCTTCGTATCCCGCCGCATAGAAATAACGTGAAGAATCCGGCGTGTGAATTTCATCGATCAATACTATTTTACCTTCTTGAGTCTTTCCAAATTCATACTTGGTGTCAACCAGTATCAGTCCTCTCTTTGCCGCAATTTCACTGCCCCTTTGGAACAGTTTCCGTGTATAATCTTCCAATTGAAGGTAATCGGCTTCAGTAACGATACCTCTTTTCAAAATATCCTCACGTGAAATATCTTCATCGTGATCTCCTTTTTCCGCTTTTGTGGCCGGGGTTATAATAGGCTTCGGGAATTTGTCATTCTCCTTCATTCCCTCCGGCATGGGAACTCCACAAATCATTCGTCTTCCGGCTTTATATTCTCGGGCGGCATGTCCGCTCAAATAACCGCGAATCACCATTTCTACCTTGAATGGCTCACAAGCAATTCCCACCGCAACGTTTGGATCGGGCGTGGCCAATAGCCAATTCGGCACTAGATCTTCAGTCTCCTTCATCATTTTTGTGGCGATCTGATTGAGTATCTGACCTTTATAGGGAATTCCTTTCGGCATCACCACATCAAAGGCACTCAGGCGATCAGAAGCGATCATTACTAAAATATTGTTCTGCAATTTATACACTTCTCTCACCTTTCCTTTATAGACAGAAATTTGTCCCGGAAATCGGAAATTGGTATCAGTTATGGTGTGGTTCATGAATTAATGTTTTCAATGGCATTATAGGCCGAAATAACTTCTTTGACCAATCGGTGTCTGATCACATCTTTGTCGTCTAGGTAGACCATGCCAACTCCCTCAATATCCTTCAGAATAAGGAGTGCTTCTTTCAGTCCGGAGATCACCCGTCGGGGCAGATCCACCTGACCCGGGTCACCGGTGATCATGAATTTGGCATTTTTTCCCATACGTGTGAGGAACATCTTCATTTGGGCATGGGTGGTATTTTGCGCTTCATCCAGAATCACGAAGGCATTGTCCAGCGTACGTCCCCGCATAAACGCCAAGGGTGCAATTTGAATGGTCCCGTTCTCAATAAAAGAATCTAACTTCTCGAAAGGAACCATATCCCGCAAGGCATCGTAGAGTGGCTGCATATAGGGATCCAGTTTTTCTTTCAGATCGCCGGGTAGGAATCCAAGGTTTTCGCCTGCTTCCACCGCCGGTCGGGTGAGGATGATCCGTTTGACCTGTTTTTCCTTCAACGCTTTCACCGCAAGGGCAACCCCAGTATAGGTCTTTCCGGTTCCGGCCGGTCCCACTGCAAAGACCATATCATTCTTACCCATCAAATCGACCAGTTTTCGCTGATTGGCGGTCTGTGCTTTGATCAGTTTCCCGCTCACGCCATGCACCAAAACGTCTCCACTACTTGACGAGGATTGATAATCTTCCTTGTTGCTGCTGGAAAGTACACGCTCGATGGAGTTCTCATCGATTTGATTGTACTTCGCGAAATGCTCCAGAATAGACGTTAGT
This sequence comes from Flavobacteriaceae bacterium, assembly GCA_024643385.1. GTDB lineage: Bacteria > Bacteroidota > Bacteroidia > Flavobacteriales > Flavobacteriaceae > JAHEMZ01. Next base: position 9,318 of record JAHEMZ010000009.1, read on the forward strand.
CGATCGTCGAATTCCTCCAGGATTTCTTCGTCACCATACGCCGTGATCTTATTGCCGCGCGCAACAATTTTTAATTTTGGGAAATATTTCTTGATAAGTTCAATATTAGCATTCTGATTTCCAAAGAAATCCCTTGGGCTAATTTCGGTAAGTTCAACTATAAGTTCGTTCAAAAGCAGTCAAGTTATTAGAGTAGTAAATACTTATTGTAAATATAGTTTTTCTAGTCATAAAAGTACCTTATTTTTGTACGAGTTGTTTTAACAAAATATCAACAATTTTCGCCCATGCCCATCGTAACCTTAACCACCGATTTTGGAGAAAAAGACCATTATGTAGGAGCGGTAAAGGGTGCTATCTATAGTGAATTGGATACCCTCCGCATTGTTGATATCTCACATTCCATTTCTCCCTTCCATATTACCGAAGCGGCATACATCATTCAAAATGCCTATCATAGTTTTCCAAAAGGGACCATTCACATTGTTGGGATCGACAGTGAGTTAAATCCTGAAAACCGACATATTGCCGTAGAGTTGGATGGACATTTTTTTATTTGTGCCAACAATGGGATTATTTCACTCATTGCCGCCGAAATTCGTCCAAGTAAAATCGTGGAGATCAATATTCATGATCGAGTAGAAAGTAATTTTCCGGTCTTGGATGTTTTTGTAAAGGTAGCCTGCCATATCGCCAGAGGCGGTACCTTAGAAGTGATCGGGAAGTCGGTCTCGGAACTTAAAGAGCTGAAAGGCATCCGGCCCGTTGTAAATCCTGAAGCAAATCAAATACTGGGGAACATCATCTACATTGATAATTACGGAAATGTGGTCAGTAATATCTCTAAAAATTTATTCGAAAAAATTGGCAAGGGAAGGAATTTTCGGATCGCCGCAAGAACGGCTCAATTTTCCGTGGTTCACAGGAATTATAGCGACGCGATCAACTTTAACCTCCCTCCTGAAAAAAGAGAAGAAGACGGAAAGAAATTGGCGCTTTGGAATTCTTCCGGATACCTGGAGCTGGCCATTTATAAAAGCAATCCGAAAACGGTAGGGAGTGCGTCCAGCCTTTTTGGTTTGGAATATTGGGACACTGTAACCGTAAACTTTGAATGATGTTCACAAGAATTGTAAAAATGGTTTTTGAAGCCCGGCATATCCCTGCTTTTTTAGATAGTTTTGATCAAGTGAAAGATCATATAAGAGCCTTTGAGGGCTGCGAGTTTTTAGAATTGTATCAGGATAAAAATGACTCAAGTTTGTTCTTTACCTACAGTCGGTGGCATTCGGAGGAAGCCTTGGAAAATTATCGCAACAGTGCCTTGTTTCAAAAAGTGTGGGGACAAACCAAACCGCTCTTTCGTTCCCCTGCGGAAGCCTGGAGCGTAGACACCTTAGTACATTTAGATTGAACGCCATGATCATCATCGAAAGAACCACGTCCGACAATAAGCATTTTCAATCCCTGGTCACAGCACTGGATGCCGATCTGGCGATCCGCGACGGGGTGGAGATGCATTCCTTTTACGCCCAGTTCAACGGTATTGCTCAATTAAAACAAGTTATTGTATCTTTTGAGGATGATAAGGCCGTGGGTTGTGGTGCTTTCAAGCCCTTTACTGAGGATACCATCGAAATTAAACGAATGTACACCACTCTTGAAAAGCGGGGCAAAGGGATCGCGTCCGTGATCCTCAACTCTCTGGAAAAATGGGCGATAGAACTGGGATATCGGCGCGCGGTCCTGGAAACCGGTATCCGGCAACCGGAGGCGATCGCCTTGTACCGTAAAAACGGTTATGTGATTATTCCCAATTATGGGCAATATGAAGGATTAGAAGACAGTTTATGTTTTGAAAAACAATTGAAATAGCATGCTTGCCATTATAAAAAAAGAATTTAATAGTTTTTTCTCCTCGCCCATCGGCTATTTGGTGATCGGGGTCTTCCTGATCTTGAATGGTCTTTTCTTGTGGGTATTCGGTGGTGATTTTAATGTATTTGATAATGGCTTTGCAGATCTGGCTCCCTTTTTTGAATTGGTTCCCTGGATACTCTTATTCCTCATTCCCGCCATTACCATGCGTTCCTTCAGTGAAGAAAAGCGCATGGGAACGTTGGAACTCTTGTTGACCAAGCCTATTTCCGTAGCGCATATCATTTTAGGGAAATATTTCGGATCGCTATTGCTTATCGTTTTGGCATTGCTCCCTACCCTTATCTATGTCGCCACTATTTCCGATCTGGGGAATCCTTCCGGGAACTGGGACGTAGGTAGTACGTTAGGTTCGTATTTGGGATTGCTTTTCTTGGTGATGTCCTATACCGGCATCGGGATCTTCTCTTCTACTCTTTCTGAAAATCAGATTGTGGCTTTTATATTCGCCGTATTAATTTGTTTTTTAATGTATTACGGCTTTGAAGGAATTTCCACGATCAATTCCAATGTCGATATAGCATGGTTGGGGTTGCAAAATCATTTTAAGAGCATCGCCAGAGGTGTCATAGATACCCGGGATGTGATGTACTTTATGAGCATCGCCTTTCTTTTTTTACTGTTCACCTATGTAAACCTGAAAAAAAGCGAATGAAATTGTCTTCCAAGATCATAAAGACGATCGGGCTAGGGATCGCATTAGTGGTGGTCCTTAATGTATTGAGCCATTGGCTGTACGTGCGGTTCGACCTTACCCAAGATCAGCGATATACCTTGTCGGAGGCTTCCAAGTATACCATTTCTCAAGTGGAATCCCCTATTTATGTGGATATCTTCTTAAAAGGGGAATTGCCTCCCGAGTTCCGTAGATTACAAACGGAAACGGAACAATTACTGGCCGAATTTTCCTCCTATAATTCCAATATCATTTACACCTTTATGAATCCCTTGGAGGGTGAGGAGGATCAGGCAGCCATTCAAAAACAATTGACCGAGTTCGGACTCCGGGGCGCTCAGGTGGAAATAAAGGAGAATGGAAAAATAAGCACCGAGATCGTCTATCCTTGGGCCCTGGCGTATTACAACGAGCAAACTGTCAAGATCCCATTATTGAAGAATCAATTGGGGGCAACCAGTGAAGAGCGGGTGAATAATTCCATCCAAAACTTAGAGTATGCCTTTGCCGACGGCTTTGGGAAACTTACCCAACCCAAAAGGAGAAAGATTGCAGTCCTTAAAGGTAATGAGGAAGTCCCTGACCCACTCATCGCCGATTTTATTTCCACCCTCCGGGAGTATTACTACATTGGAAAATTTACCCTCGATTCGGTGGCCATAAATCCGCTGAAAACATTAACTGAACTGCAGAAGTATGACCTGATCATCGCCGCACAACCGGAAGTTCCTTTTACAGATGAGGAAAAATACGTGCTGGATCAATTTACCATGAGCGGTGGCGCCTCGCTTTGGTTGATGGATGCGACCACACAACGATTGGATTCCATCAGTGGAAATACATTTGCTTTTGGAGTGGATCTTAATTTAACCGACTTCTTCTTTAAATATGGCATTCGCATCAACCCTAATTTGGTGAAGGATGTCTATGCCGCTCCCATTGCACTTGCCACGGGGGAGAACAGTGAATCTCAATACAGTCGTTTTCCGTGGTTCTTCAGTCCGTTGGCCTCCGGTACGAACAACCATCCCATCGTGACCAATCTGGATGCCGTTAAATTTGACTACGCAGGCTCGATCGACACCCTGCCCAATAACATCCATAAAACGGTGTTACTGAGTACCTCTCCCCTTTCAAAGATCATCGGTCTGCCGGCGGAGATCAATTTGGACAAAGAGATCCCCGAGAACTTAAAAATTATCAATGAGGGGCCCCGACCGGGAGAATTTGATTCAGGGGAAATTCCATTGGCTGTTTTATTGGAAGGTGAATTCACCTCCATGTACGCCAATCGTGTCAAGCCCTTCAAAAATCCCAACGATCTGCTCGTAAGTCGTGAAACCCGCATGATCGTGATAAGTGACGGAGATGTGATCAAAAATCAGATGGATAAAGGGCGCCCGCTGGAGCTGGGCTATGACAAATGGACCAATTCCTTTTATGGGAATAAGGAGTTTTTGCTGAATTCGGTGAATTATTTATTGGATGACAGCGGACTTATAAACATTCGTTCCAAGGAAATTGCGATTCCTTTTTTAGATCCCCAGCGAACCGCCGATAAAAGAACTCACTGGCAAGTGCTTAACCTATTGTTACCCTTGGGATTGTTGACCATTTTTGGAATTTTATTTCAGTATGTCCGAAAGCGAAAATACAGCCGTTAGTTGTTAATAAGTTTGTTTTAGCAAACAAGCCATTTGGGATATATTTGTAATAGGTTCAAAGGCCTTTCAACCATAACTATCAGAAAATAAAATATACATGAAGTTTATTGTATCAAGTTCATATTTATTAAAACAATTACAGGTGCTTGGGGGCATTATCAATAATAACAATACCCTCCCTATCTTAGATAACTTCTTATTCGAACTGAATGGAAATGCACTAAAAGTATCCGCCTCAGATCTGGAAACGACGATCGTCTCCACATTGAAAGTGGAAAGTACCGAAAAAGGCAGTGTGTGTATTCCCGCCCGACTCTTGTTAGACACTTTAAAGACCTTTCCGGAACAACCGCTCACCTTTACGGTGGAAGATAATCATACCGTGGAAATTAGTTCCAACAGCGGTAAATATGCTTTGGCTTATGCCAACTCGGAAGATTTTCCCAATGCTATCGAATTAAAGGATCCCAGTATCACCGTCATTCAGGGAGATATTCTCGCTACCGCGATCAGCAAGACCATTTTTGCGGCCGGTAATGACGACCTGCGCCCGGTGATGAGCGGTGTATTCTTTCAATTCTCAACGGAAAGCATCACCTTTGTTGCAACGGATGCGCACAAATTGGTGAAATACACACGAGAGGATGTTCAGGCGACACAAACGGCTGAATTCATCATGCCGAAGAAGCCTCTGAATCTGTTGAAAGGAATATTGGCCGGCAGTGAAGAAAATGTGGCCATTGAATATAATGAAAGTAATGCTAAATTCATTTTTGATCAAACAGAAATGATCTGTCGGTTGATCGACGGCAAGTATCCTAATTACGAAGCCGTTATTCCGAAGGAGAACCCGAATAAATTAACCATCGATCGCAATCAATTCTTGAATTCTGTGCGTCGGGTAAGTATATTCAGTAATAAAACAACGCATCAAATTCGCTTGAAGATCGCGGGTGCGGAATTAAATGTCTCTGCGGAAGATATCGATTACAGCAATAAGGCCGACGAACGTCTAACCTGCGATTACCAGGGAGATGATATACAAATAGGATTCAATTCGCGTTTCTTGACTGAAATGTTAGGGAACTTGACCAGTGACGAAGTGTCGCTGGAAATGTCATTACCCAATCGGGCAGGAATCCTGACCCCGGTGGATGGCCTGGATGAAGGCGAAACGGTGACGATGTTGGTGATGCCGGTGATGTTGAACAACTAGCTCCCCAAAATAATTTCTTTACATGAAAAACCCACCGATCGGTGGGTTTTTTTTATTTGATAAATTGGATGGAACCAAAATAACTGGGGGGTTCCCCATTACTTGCCTTTATGGCGTTGATGATGGGCAATATAAAACCTAGTACGCCAATAAGGATGAGCATCAATATTCCAAGACCCAACAAAAGTATCGCGGGAATACTCAGAATCGCATAGATAATCAAGCTAATTTGAAAATTAAGAATTGCCTTCCCATGTTCGTTCATGTCCTCTACTTTATCTCGCTGCGTGACCCAAAGAATCAAAGGAACGATCAATCCGCCAAATCCGGTGACATAGGTTAAGAGTTGGCTGAGATGTGTAATGACCAATAATTGTCGGTCGAGACGTTTTTCGGTGTGATCTATGACTTCCATTTCCTGTTAATTTTTACGGTTATATAGATAAAATTCAAATCGTAACTTCAAATAATAAGTAGTTAAAATGCGAACATTGTTACAAATTGAAAAACAAACCATTCTTAATTTCTATTTTTGCACTATGAATCATCAAGATACCATCGTGGCTTTGGCGACTCCTGCGGGAGCCGGAGCTATCGCTATTATAAGAATTTCCGGGGAACGAGCGATTCTGCTTGCTTCCGAAGTCTTTCAATCGGTATCGGGAAAACAGCTTCAAAAGCAAAAGACTCATACCGTTCATTTGGGTCATATTAAAGAGGATACGCGCATCATCGATGAAGTATTGGCGACCCTCTTTAAGAACCCACATAGTTATACCGGCGAGGATGTGGTGGAATTCTCCTGTCACGGGAGCCATTACATTCAACAGGAGATCATTCAACTTTTGCTACGCAAAGGGTGTCGCATGGCACAAGCAGGAGAATTTACCCTGCGTGCCTTTTTAAATGGAAAGATGGACCTTAGTCAGGCCGAAGCCGTGGCCGATTTGATCGCAAGTGACAGCGCTGCGAGTCATCAATTGGCGATCCGGCAGATGCGGGGTGGATTTTCATCTGAAATAAAGCGGCTTCGCGAAGAGCTGTTGCATTTTGCTTCCATGATCGAACTGGAACTCGATTTTGCCGAAGAAGATGTTGAATTTGCCGATCGCGCTGCGTTTCAGGAACTCATTACCAAGATCAAAGAAGTATTAAAACGGTTGATCGATTCCTTCGCTACGGGAAATGTATTAAAGAATGGTATTCCGGTAGCGATCGTAGGCGAGCCCAATGTAGGGAAGTCTACCCTGCTCAATGCCCTGTTGAATGAAGACCGTGCCATTGTGAGCGATATAGCCGGAACCACGAGAGATACTATTGAAGATGAAATTACTATCGGAGGTATTTCATTTCGATTTATCGATACGGCAGGAATTCGTGAAACGGTGGATGTGATCGAAGGTCTCGGCATACAAAAGACCTTTCAAAAGATGGAGCAGGCACAGGTGGTGATCCTGATGCTGAGTGCCAAGAAATTTATAGAAAATGAAGCCGCCTTACTTTTGGAAATCGAAAAGGTGAAGCATCAATTTCCTCAAAAAGCACTGCTGGTACTTGCCAATAAAGTAGATCAGCTTTCCGCTCATGAAGTAGCTCATTTAAAGTCATCTATACCCAACATTCATCTCATCTCTGCGAAATCAGGCAAGGGCATTGACGAACTTAAAGAGGCATTGCTTCATTTTGTCAATACCGGGGCCCTTCGAAATAACGAGACCATCGTCACCAATTCGCGGCACTACGACGCCCTCCTAAAAGCCCTGGAAGAAATTCAGAAGGTGCAGCAAGGCATCTACGAAGGCTTAAGCGGGGATCTGCTCGCCATCGATATTCGCCAGGCCTTATATCACTTTGGCGAGATCACCGGAGAGATCTCCAATGATGAGTTGCTGGGGAATATCTTTGCGAATTTCTGTATTGGAAAGTAATTTCTTATGCGGTAATCCCCAATAAATGCAATCCTACGCTGCCCTCCCCTTCCAAGGGATAATTTTGGCCACCTACTTCCTTAAATTGCTGGCGCCAGTTCGCTCCGCTCGTGTCAGTTTGTTCGTTCCACCACGGTGGATCAGCACTAATCCACCCGCCTGAGGCGGACAGACGCAACTATTCATAGCCTGGACCGTCGGCCTTTCATAAATCCAACGTCAACTAAATTCTTGGCATTAGCTTGTTGGAAATTATTGTTGAAAATAACTTGTTTTATAACCTTGTCCAATATTCTTTTCCATCAGTAATACTTCAGGCTTATCCTTTCTCAAACCCACTTGCCAATGATTAAAAATTTCCCATTCCTCCGTTACAAAAATGGGTTTCCCATATTGAGCGATCAAGGCCTCTCTAATTCTGTCTTCTTCTCCTTTTCCGGTTAATATCCACACGACATTCAACCTATTATTTCCAAAACGAGCTTCCATTTTTCTGGGAAATCCTAAATAATCAATGCCAAAACAGTTGATCTGAATTTGCGCATTTGGATCCGTTCCATCCAACTCTTCCGTATTGGTGAAATTACTATGGGCCTCTAACAAAGGTCTTATTTCATCAAGGGAGGCTCCCATTTTAAGATACGTGGGTATTTCTTTAGAAAATTTAGAATTTATTTCCTCCTTAATTGCTGAATTCAGATAAGGATTCTCCCATGTAAACAAATTAATATGCATGGCATCTTCCGTCATTATCCAGGCGGCATCTGCTTCTTTTTTGAGAAATAATTTTTCAGTTACATAAACCTCATAATTAAGATAAGTCCTTGCTGTATCAGTAAGCTTTTGGGTGAAAGCCTTGACGGCATTTCCTCTTGCTTCGATATATTTGAGCTGATCATCAGCAAAAGTGAATACAACCCTGCTAATGATTCCATGATCGGTATGTACTTGAGAACAGATCAAATGCTCTTCCTTATCTTTAGCTAGCGGAAAAGTTGGTTGATCCATCGAAACCATCGTTGCGCTTTCTGCAATATCCGCTAACTTTTCGCTTACCACTTGATACGACTGGTTCAATACAATACCGTTAAAAATTGATTCAGCCTGTGCCGAAAGCATTAGTGGGATGATTAAACTTAGAAGGGTTAAAAGGTTTTTGTTGAGTTCCATATTTCTTTTTGGTTGTTGATACGTTGATAAAGATTCACTATGCTAGTTTTTGTTACATCAATTACAATCTTTTTAAAGATTAAAAATAACGAAAGGCCAGCAATTCAAGACTCCACCGTTTAAAACAGGAATATTTCTTACTATAATTTGTTTTCGTTGAATTAAGAATACAGTATCTTTAAAGCCGATCAAAAATCAATCCCTATGAGACACCTTCTCTTTGTGTTATTTCTTCTAAGCTACACCTTTTCATGGGCGCAAACCGATAAGGAAAAAGCCGAACAAACCGTTCATAAAAATACCGTTGAAAGTCATATTTATTTTCTGGCCGATGACCTGCTGGAAGGTAGAGCAACTGGAACAGCAACAAATAAAATAGCAGCCAGTTATCTTGCAAACCAATTACGGGAATACGGTGTTCAGCCCAATCCGCAGACTGGCACCTATTATCAGAATTTCGAATTGGTTCAGAACGAAGCTCCTAAACAATTGGAAGTTAGGTTGAACGGAATCGAATATCCTTTGGCAATGGCAATTGAGATAGCGAAGGTCAATACTGAAGGACAAGCAATTTATTTAGGTTTTGGGGAGGAAATTAATTTTATAGATCAAAATCTGGAAGGGAAGGTGGTTATTGTTTCAGGTGGAACACCTGACCAGCAAAATTCACGTTCTGTTTACAGAAATGGGGCTGATAAGAAACGAAGAGCTATGGAAAAAGGAGCTATCGGACTTATAGAATTGGTAGGGATCGATGAAGCTTCATGGAGGAGAGTCAATCATTATTTAGGCTCAAAAACAGAAATCCAAAGAGATATTGTAGAGGTAAAGAATAACGATTTCTTTCATATTTGGGTAAATACGGAAAGTGCACCTATTTCAATAATGAGCGGAGATGCTGTAGATTTTTCTTTGGTCTCGGATGGAAAACAAGAAAAAAGGATCAAAACTCAAAATGTCATAGGAGTGATCGAAGGCACCGATCCTAAACTGAAAGAGCAATATATTATCTACTCGGCCCATTACGACCATGTGGGTATTGGAACACCAAATGCCGAAGGTGATTCCATTTACAACGGAGCTCGGGACAATGGCATCGGCGTTACCGCGGTGCTCTCTATGGCCGAAAACCTGGGTAAATACCCTACCAAGCGGTCCGCGCTCTTTATCTTGTTCACCGGAGAGGAAATGGGGCTATTGGGCAGTGAGTACTATGTGAAAAACCCTGTGTTGCCAATGAATAAAATGGTGTACTGTTTCAATACCGATGGAGGCGGCTATAATGACACCTCCAAAGCCACTATCATAGGATTGGAAAGAACCACGGCCGAAAGTCATATTAAAAAAGGTGCCTCCGAATTTGGTCTGACGGCCATTGGTGATCCTGCGCCGGAACAAGGCCTTTTCGACCGAAGCGATAATGTACATTTTGCCAAAATGGGAGTTCCCGCTCCCACCTACTCTACCGGTTTTACTGCTTTCGATGAAGAAATTACCAAATATTATCATCAGGCAATCGACCATGCAGATTCACTTGATTTTGAATATTTAGTAAAATTCTTTCAAGGATATGTCTACTCCGGACGACTTATTGCCAATGACCCAGAAACTCCTTTTTGGGTATCGGGCGATAAATATGAAGATGCCGGGAGATTGTTGTATAAACTAGACTAGTGGATGTCCATGGATATCTTTGATCAAATATTTGATAATAACAAAGCATGGGTCAAAGCCCAGCGAGAGAAAGACCCTCACTTCTTTCAATCCCTTTCGGAAGGACAGAATCCTGAGATTTTATATATCGGATGCAGCGACAGTCGCGTCACCGCTGAAGAAATGACAGGTGTGTTACCCGGTCAAATGTTCGTTCATCGAAATGTAGCCAATTTGGTGCCTAATAATGATAATAATTCGGCGGCGGTGATCGAATATGCTATAGCTCATTTGAAAGTAAAACATGTTGTGGTATGTGGGCATTATTACTGCGGTGGAATCAAATCGGCCATGCAAAGTATGGATTTGGGGATCTTGAATCCTTGGTTACGGAACATTCGCGATGTATATCGATTCCATAAAACCGAATTGAATGCCATCGCCGATGAGGACAACCGATACAAACGATTAGTCGAGTTGAATGTGAAAGAACAATGCATCAACGTGATCAAAATGGCCGTTTGGCAAAAACATTATCTCCAAACGGGATTTCCAAAGATCCACGGACTCGTATTCGACGTCCGATCCGGGGAATTGATCGATCTTCATTTTGATTTTCAGAGAGAAGCCTTGGCCATCCGAGAGATCTATGACCTGGGTACTCAAAAGAAAAGCAGGAATTAACTGCGAAACCTCTTCAATTGTACTCCATTCGCATTAAGTTATTTACATGATATATATCATTTTAATTGATGAGATTCTTCAATAATTTTTCATTAGAATTTAAAGGGTCGTTCAAATTAAATTAAATGTCATGAAACCTAAAAAATATCCAAATGCTGATCTTGGTAATTGGAGTAATATCTTTTTCTTATCCGGTTTGGCATTAATGTTATTCATATCCTGGCAAGGTGTAGAATGGAAGTCATACGATTCTTCTAACGGATCAAATGATATCTTGGTTGTAGATGATAATTTGGAAAATGAAGTTCCAATTACCCAACAGAATATTCCACCACCACCGCCCCCTCCTCCCCCTCCTGCCATCGCTCAACAAGTGATCGAGGTAATCGAGGATGATGAAGAAATGGAAGAGACAATAATTGAATCCACAGAGACAAACCAGGACCAAGCGATTCTCGAGATACAGGATATAGAAGAAGTAAATGCGGAAGAAGAAGAAATTGTAAATATTCCCTTTGCGGTTATTGAAGATGTCCCGATCTATCCCGGATGTGAAAGTCTTGGAAACAACGCCGCCAAGAAAAAGTGCATGGAAGAAAAGGTAATGGTCTTTGTCAGAGATCGATTTAATGTGGAATTGGCCAGTGAATTAGGCCTAGAAGGACAGCAGCGTATTTTTGTACAGTTTAAAATAGATAAAAATGGTGATGTCGTAGATGTAAAGGCACGTGCTCCACATCCAAGATTGGAAAAAGAAGCTATTGAAGTGGTGTCTTCCCTACCCAAGATGATTCCCGGCAAACAACGAGGAAAACCGGTAGGGGTATTATATGCGCTGCCTATTCTATTCAAAGTAGAACTATCTAGATAAGTAAGAATGGGTCAAACAGAATACTTGTGCTTTCGATTTTAAATGTAAGGCCGTGAAATAAAAAACGCCGGGGTGACTAAGCCCGGCGTTTTTCAATTATTGTGCTTTCGCACTCCGAAAACTAATTAATTTACCTCCAACGTAGAAGAGGCTTGTTTGGTTTCATTCTTTTTTCCTGAAAAACTATAGGAAATTCCAAAGTTGATCAGGTAATCTGCAAAAGCCGCATCTCCATTGCGGAAAGTCCCCGTCATTTCCGAAGTTTCTATATCGGTTACACTTTGAGGCCGATCTCTTCGGATCGCTATTGGGACGTTCAGATTGACAGAAAAATTATTTTTCATGAAGGAAATTCCCGGGTCAATGGACAAAACATTACCAGGTCTTCTAAACCCCTCGGAATCTCCTATGATATCTTCTACGGGAACGCCTTCAAATCTAGCCCCTAAGGACGTAGAAAACACGGAAGATATACTCGCACTCACCCCGGCTCTTACTGAAAATTGATCCGGAACCGACATGATGGCTTCATTCGCCAGGATCGGACTTAAGGTTTCCCGAAAAGTTCTTGTCTCGTTGACGGACCTTGGATTCAGTAGATAAAATCCGCCCATATAGGCAAAAAATTGGTTGGACAGCCTTTGGTAATATTGGAAGTCTGCCGTAAATCCAAATCCACCATCACCGGGTTGTATGGATTGATCCACCGGGCGAACCTGAGGGCTACCCTCCGGTCCTACATTATAAAATATGTCGGAGGCATTGTAATTTCCTGTGGGTAATTTGACTCCTACGCCAACAGCGAGGTTACCATTTGGATGTGTTTCCGGATCAAATAACCAATAGCCTGCCCCTATTCTAATATCGGCCACTCCTCTGGAGTAGGTGATATGTCTTTCTTCTCTTCCGTGCTCATAGAGTGAGGATCGGGTATTTATCACGGTCGGAATAGTAATTCCGGCATAAAAACGATCTGTAATTCCATAATTAAGAGTAAAGTCCCATGCATGCGCATGATTGACCACTTCCGTTTCATTGGCTACACGATCCGGTTCCTCTTCAGTCCCCCGAAAATGACGAAAAGATTTAAAGTAACGGTAATTCATACCCACTTGAAAGGTTCCGTCTTGCAGTAAATTATTTTCCAAAGTATTTCCTACACCGCAGGAAAAATGTCTAATAGCGACACAGCCTTGCGCATTTAAAGCAATTGCACTGCTCGTTAATAAGACAGCCATAAGCAATCTTTTAATTAAATTCATTAGAGGTGGTTTTTTAGTTGCTGCTAAAGTACTGCATCCCGCAAGGCAGAAGCGACTTCCATAAGTTAATAAGACTAATCAAAAGTTAAGGGAGTTAATAATAGCGTAATTGTATTTACTAGAAGCTATTTTTTTAGTAATATGGTAGTGCCATTTGAAAAGAAGAACTTTCTATATCATCATTCTTGTCGTATCGGTATTGGGGTTATTTGCCGTTCAATACCAATACCTCAATATTGGGCTTAATTTGGCCAAAGTCCAATTTCAGAAGCGAGTTGGTATAGCCGCTCAGGAAATAAAGGAAGACCTGATTACTGAAAATCAGCTTACCTTCTTAATTGGGACTGCCATAACGATGGACGATTCTTATTTCGCGCTTAGCGTGGACAGCATTCAAGATGCTTCTCGCCATTTTTTAAACGACTTCCTGACGCACCGACTCACTACCAATGGTATTGATAAGGATTTTTCCTATCGACTATTTACGAAAGATTCTACCGATTATTTAACGTCTCCGATAACTTATAAAGAGACGGAGAAATTCATCTCTTATCCGGTGGAATTAGAAGGATATTTACCGCTATTATTGAAGAAAAATCTTATTCTTGAATTACGATTTAAAGATCTGAATAATTACTTCCTTTTTCAACTCAACGGTCTCACTATTCCGAGTTTGATCTTTATGATCGCCATCATTTTTGTGATCATCTGGGTGCTCCGCTCCTTTTATTGGCAGCGCAGCGTGATCACTACCACGAACGAATTCATCAATAACCTGACGCATGAATTGAAAACCCCGGTCTTCTCAATTGGTTTGGCATCAAAAATATTGCAGGAGAAGGGTACAGAGGAACAGCGACCACTTATTGAGTTGATCCAGGAACAAACCAACCGGTTGAAAATTCATATTGAAAAGGTACTAGAGCTAAGTTCATTGGAATCAAAACGAAAACTCTTTGAACTTCAAAAAATAGATTTTAAACCAAATCTGGAAGTGCTTTGCAAGCAATTTCAAAAACAAGCCACTTTGGAAGATATTCCTTTTCAATACAAGTTGACAGGTGAAAGATTTATACTAAAAGCAGAATCCATTCATTTGGAAAATGCCATCAATAATTTATTGGATAACGCTAAAAAATATGCGGAATATCCAGTAATTGAACTTACGGCAGAAATAAAAGGCAACTATCTTGTCGTCGGCATCAAGGATAACGGGATAGGCATAAGCCCTGCAGAGCAGCAGCTCATGTTTAAAAAATATTATCGTATCAGTCAGGGGGATACACATAAAGTAAAAGGTTACGGATTAGGATTGAGCTACGTAAAGGAGATCATCAAAAGACATAAAGGAAAAATTAAAGTAGAAAGTGAATTAGGAAAAGGTACAGTTATTTATCTTTACCTACCGTTGTATGGAAACTAAAAAAATAAGCATACTATTAGTTGAGGATGATCCCACTTTAGGTTATTTACTGAAGGAATATCTTAGTATGAAGGATTTTTCCATCACCTTGACCACTACTGCCAAAGATGCTTTGAAAAGCCTTGAAAATCATTTTTATGATCTCGCCATTTTAGATGTAATGTTGGTGGACGGAGATGGTTTTGAATTGGCGAAAAGTATACGCAACTTGCATCCTCAACTACCATTTATATTTCTCACGGCGCGGTCCTTAAAAGTTGATGTTTTGAAGGGGTTTTCTATTGGAGCGATCGATTACTTAAAAAAGCCGATCGATGAGGAAGAATTAGTGGTTCGCATCAAATCCTTGCTTTCCAGGTTAGAACCAAAATCAGGCGTCAATAGAGAAAGTCAGGAGTATTCATTAGGTATTTTTCGTTTTCATGTCCTCAATCAACAATTGGATGGAAATGGCCGAAGTGTTTCACTTACCAAACGAGAAAGTGAATTGCTAAAATATTTATTGATGCATCAGAACAATCTTTGTACGCATAAGGAGATCCTAACCCATTTATGGGGTAAGAACGATTACTTCAATAAGAAGAGTTTGAACGTCTTTATTTCTCACCTTCGGAAATACCTTCAAGACGACCCGACTATTTCCATAGAAAATATTCACAAGCAAGGATTCATTCTGAAAATAGACAACGCTTAATTAGAAAGAATAGGCATAACTGAGTCCCACTCCAAAGGTAGTGTCGATTTCATTTCCTGCATCCAAACCTGCGGTTACCTGAAACATTCCGTACAATTCAGAAGTATACAATAGAGATAGATAGTTATACCAAAAATTTAAGTCTTTCGACAAAGGATTAAAATAGCTCTTGAGATTTTGAACGAAGCTACTTTTTAATTGCCAATCCAGCGTATGGAACTTTCCGGAGAACCCAAAATGATGGGCTACAACTCTATTACTTAAAATAGGTGTATTTGATTCATCGATCACTTTATTCGGATCGGTCAAAATAAAGGGCATACCTATGATATTTCCTTCATAGGTCCAACCGCTGCGATAGAGGTTATTGCTGAAGTAATTATCATTGCCTATCTGGTTCGCACTTTGGTTAGTGGTATCGATGTATTCATACAGAATCCCTGTAAAAATGGTTTGCTTTTCGGGCTGAAAGTGAACACCCCAAACACCATCCGGAAAATTAGCTAAACCCGTTCCGGATCCATCCTCAAATGGATGTTCATGATAGAGGGAAAATCTGCCGGCACCGTTCGTAAACATATAGTCTAACAGATAGGATCCTAAGTGGTTTCCAAGGGCATTGACTGCCTCACCTTCCACTACACTGCTTTTGGGCTGACTCGCAAAAAAAACATCCACGAACGCTTCGAGATCCGATTCCAGTTTTCCATATTGTGGAGAGGTACCTCCCCATTGCGCAAAATGTTGCAACTGCCCTCTTATCGAATTCTTTTCATTGATATTCCACTGAAGCGCCAATCGTTTGTAATGGACTTTTGTGTCGTCCACATAGCGATCATCATTTAACAGATAATGAGCAATTCCCCAATCGAGTAAAAAGCTTTGCCCCAGCTTTAGCGGTTCATTTGCTTCAACGATCAAACCCGGCAATGGTCTTGCATTCGGTGACCATATAAAATTCTTTCCGGTGGCAGAGAGTCCGTGGGTAGGATCCGGCCGCACTTCCGAACCTAACGTAACTTTCAGCCAACGATTTTTATAAGTTAGGTTCAATTCTTTTCGTTGAAGTTCATCCCTAACTCCATCTCGGTAATAGCCGGAAATAGAGGCAAATAAACCTGATTTTTCATTCAGTTCGTACTCGCCTTTCCATTGCGCAAAACCTGCATAAGTGGTCTCTGAGCTAATTTTATAATAATTATTGTGCGACAGCCAAAAAGGATTGTTGTCTTCGGACGAAAATATACCATCCATGGATAATAGAAAACTAGACTCTACCTGTTGGGCCCGAATTGAACTCACACACAGAGAAAAAAGGATGAAACTAATCTTTAGTCTCTTGGTTAACGCGCTAACCATTGAACATCGATTTAAAAAATGATTTTTTCTCTGAAGCATAGCTATAACCGTATTTATTGCCATATCCGAAATTATTCATAGACACCCCGTTCAGGATCAAAGCCACATTTACTAATCGCTGGTCCTCAATGGCGTCTTTGGTAAATTCCAATAATCGCTTTTCGGTGTAATTGGCTCGAATGACATACAGTGTAATATCAGCAATTTTATTGATCAAAATCGTATCTGCCACCAACATGGCCGGTGCGGTATCCACCACGATAAAATCAAAATTTTCCTTTAATGCTGAAAAGAATTGTTGGGTGCGTTCCGACATTAATAATTCCGCAGGATTCGGAGGAATGGCACCTGAAAGAATAATACTCAAATTAGCATTTTCTCTACTTTTCGCAGTAATATCATCTACTTTAAGTTCGTTTTCGATAATATAATCGGTAAGGCCTTTCATGTTTTTTTGATCCTCATTCAAGTATCGGTCTAATTGAGGGTTTCTAATATCTGCTCCTACCAAGACCACTTTTTTACCGGTCAGAGCAACCGTCAAGGCAAGATTGAAAGCCACGAAGGTCTTTCCCTCCCCTTTAATAGTGGAAGTCACAAAAACCGTTTTTGCCGACTTACTTGGACTAAGTTTATTGATAAATAAATATTGAAGATTGGTTCGCAATATTCGAAATGATTCAGCCAGTATACTTCGGTCATTTAACTGAATCAATTCATCTTCGCCCTTTTTTAATTTAGGTATCTCGCCAATTAAAGCAATTTCCTTTAACAACATTTCTACATCCTTTCGGTTCGTTATTTTGTTGTTCAACAATATTCTTGCATACAGAAATAAGAACGGAATGAGTAATCCTGCCAATCCGGCACCCAAATACACCAGCATTTTTTTCGGAGCCACCGGGACCAAAGCCGTTGAAGCCTGATCTACGATCTTCGCCTTAGGAGCAGTGACCGCTAACGAAATAGAAGCTTCTTCTCTCTGTTGTAACAGAAATAGATATAATTGTTCTTTGATGATTTGCTGACGCTCTATCCCTCTGTAAATTTTCTCCTGGGTAGGAACTTCGGTAAGTTTAGAATTTAACGCAGACTCCTGATAATTGAGTTCGCGCATAGAGATTTTAAGTCCTTCAGTGGTATTCTTTAAACTGCTTAAGATGTTATTCCTAAGTCCGTCAAGCTGTTGATTCACATTGATAACGACAGGGTTCTTTGAGGTAGACGTTTTTAGCAATCTATTTCTTTGTTGCACCAGCGCATTGTAATTTGCCACAGATTCACCTAACCCTTCCCCGTCAAGACCAATATTTGCAGGAAGTAAGTCGTTGGTGGTAGTGTTCTCCATGTACTCAATCATTGTATTGGCTAAACTAAGTTGGGTAGCAATATCAAATTCTTTCTTATCAAATTCACTGGCCGTTTCCAATACCAATTGCGCCTGGGCTTCAATATTAGTCAGTCTGTTTTTACTTTTGAATTGTTCCTTATTTCCTTCCACAGAATCCAACTCCTTGGTGATAATTGCCAATCTCGAATCAATAAAGTCGGACGTTTTCTTAGCTACCTGTCCCCGATCGTTTATAGCATCCTTATTATATTGAAAAATGAGTTCATCAATAAAGTCTTCCGCCTTCGCAGGCACAGGTGATTGCATGGTTAGTACCACCACGTTACTGTTCTTTATTTCATTAATCACGTTGATCTTTTGTTGAAAAGAAGAAGTTACTTTATCCAAATCATGATATTTAACTACATACATTTTTCCCATAATACCTTCAAGAATGTTACCATTCGCATCAGGTAATACCGTTATTGTACCAAAAGGAAGATTAATTTTTTCACCAAAATCATAAGATCCGGATAGACCGCTATTTTCAATTTCAATTTTAAAGGTAGTTTGGGATTCAACTTCAATAAAGATCGTTGGTATGGATCGATTTCCCAGACTATCAGAAAAAGATAAAAATCGAACCATAAAAGGCTTGTTCTCATAAACCTCCGTTGTTTTTATGGTCCCTACCGATTCATAAACCACATTTAAATCCAATTCTTTTACTACTTCTTTGATGATTCGTTGGGAATTAAAAATAGCCAGTTCATTTTCAATTTTACTGTTTGAAAATCGATTTAAAAAACCTCCCAAGTCAGTAAATGCTGCCAATTCAGCAGCGCCTCCCCCACTTTTTTCATCCTTGATGATCACCGTCGCTTTTGACTGATATAAAACCGTTGTATAGCGCAGATAGATCACTGCCCCCACTAACATGATCACTACACCTAGAACAAATAAGTACCAAAAACGTGCATATTGATCCACTGCTTCTCTGATGGAAACTTCACTTTGATGGTTAGGGCTTGTATCTTTCATTTATCTGGTTATTAAAATAACAGCACTTAAAACAACGGTAAATAAGGAGAGCAAGGCAGGAATATCCGGAATGAAACCGGATTGCTTCACTCCTTTTAAAGAAGGTTCCACATAAACAATGTCATTTTGTTTTAAAAAATAATAGGGACTATTAAATAAGTCTGTTTGTGTGATATCAATATTGGTTACTTTTTGTTTTCCATCTTCTTCCCTTATGATCATAATCTTTTCACGATTACCCTCGGCCGAAAGGTCTCCTGCCAGTCCGATGGCCTGCGGAAGGGTCACTCTTTCATCCTGGATGGTATAAACCCCGGGATTGTTGACTCCCCCTATTACGGTAATTTTAAAGTTCATGATCCGCACATCTACCACCACATCGGTTATGAACTCCACTAATTGAGAACTCAATTCATTTTGGATCTGCATTCTGGTTTTGCCTACCACTGCAACAGATCCTATAACGGGAAACTGTATATTCCCTTCTGAATTTACCAAATACCCATTTAGTAAAGGATTTTGATTATTTAAGGTTCCTTCTGTTGGAATTTTAACAAAGGGAGCGACCCCTTCAGCATTTAAGGAAGAAACATTGATATACAATACGTCGTTCATTTCCACTACCGGTTCAAATTTCTGCATATCCGCCAATTCACTAAGTCCTTCGGTATTCTGAAAATATAAAATTTGCCTTTTGGTTGCGCAAGAAGTTGCCAAAAGGATCATGAAAAGCAGCAAGTAGTATTTTGACATAGATAAAGGGTTATTATCACAAATATAAGGTTAAAAATATACTTTAATAGTCATTCTCTGGCTGGTGTGAATTATCGTTTGTGTCGTTAGTCATATCCAATTTCTCAAAGGAGGAATTTTCACTTTTGAATTCAGGTACTAATTCTTTTAATAATTTCACCACTCTGATATCATCGTGCTGTGTCGCGTTTTTAATAATTTCCTTCACTTTCTTTTTCACATCATCAAACTTTAAAGCCGGCATTTTGGCTATTAATATCTTAGGATGATGCGTAGGTAAAGTGGTCGAGGAATCATTTAATAATTCTTCAAATAATTTCTCTCCCGGACGAAGTCCGGTTATTTTTATATCAATATCGTGATAAGGTTCCCAACCGGATAGACGGATCATTTTCTCTGCCAGGTCCAAGATCTTCACCGGCTTGCCCATATCAAAAACAAATATCTCTCCTCCTTGTCCCATGGTCCCTGCCTGTAAGACCAGCTGACAAGCTTCGGAGATAGTCATGAAATACCTGATAATTTCTTTATGTGTTACCGTCACCGGACCTCCATGAAGAATTTGTTTTCTGAAGTGCGGGATCACAGAACCACTGGAACCCAATACATTGCCAAAACGCGTGGTAATGAAACGTGTGTACACCCCTTTTTCATTTTGCAGGGATTGCACATACATTTCGGCCACTCTTTTTGAAGCGCCCATGACATTGGTCGGGTTCACCGCTTTGTCGGTGGAAACCATCACGAATTTTTCAATTTCAAAATTCATGGCAAGAATAGAAAGGTTTACCGTACCAAGTATATTTACATACACGGCCTCATGCGGATTCCGTTCGATCAGCGGAACGTGTTTATAGGCTGCTGCATGATATACCAGGTTGAAATTATATTTTTTAAACATCAATTCCATTCGGTACATATTACTGATATCAGCTAACTCTATGATAAAATTTAACTTTGGAAATTCGAGTTGTAATTGCAGTTCCAGTTCGTGCAACGCGGACTCTGCTTGATCCAGTATCACCACCAATTTTGGTTCATAATCTGTTAACTGTCGTACAATTTCACTCCCAATAGAGCCGGCCCCTCCGGTCACTAATATGGTTTTTCCATTAAGATCCTTCTGAATGCGCTCGTTCTCTATTATTATTTCGGGGCGTTCAAGTAGATCCTCAATTTGGAGCGGCTTGATCTGATTTTGAATATCTTCTTTGCGATTCCATTTTTCTAAGGTAGGAACATTTAAAATTTCGAGATTTAAAGAAAGGCACTCTTCCACTATTTCATTTCGTTCTTTTCCTGAAAAGGTATCACTAACCAACAAAACGCCTTCCAGGTTGATATTTTTCAGGGTTTCTTTTAAAGAATTTGAGATGGGAATAACGGGCTTACCTAAAATTTTATAGCGCTTAGACCCAATATTCTTGGTTAGGAAGCCTATCAATTGAAAGGAACGATCTGATTCCGTTAACAACGCTTTACCTAAAGTAATCGTGGTATCATTTACGCCCAATATAGCTACTCGTTTCTTCGATGTTCCAAAAGAAACGCTCCTTATATATTGATAACTTTCCTTTACGACCACCCTGAACAAGAGCATCACCGAAAAGGAAAGCAGTAAATAAATGATCAGCGAAGTATTCAGAAATATTCGCTGTTGAAATAAAATCTCGTACCCGAAATTTATCAGTACAAGTGTGAGAAAAGTAAAGAAGGAGGCGAACGCAAGTTTAGTGATGTCGGTAAACGTGGAATGCCTTATAATTCCCGAAAAGGTTTTAAAAATAAAAAAGTAAATCACATTTACAAATACAATCATCACTCCTTGTTCCGCTACCGAGATTGTCTGATGGAATTTTACGGGCGTGGCATGTAGGATCAAATAGACCCCCATAAAAGAAAATGCACCAAGTATGATGTCAATAACAATTACGATCCATCTTGGCAAATACCGTTGATCCAGTAACATTAATTTATTGTCACCACTAAATAACTTTTCAAATAAAGAATCCTTAATTTTCAAATTCCAAATTTTAACATATTTCTAATCTCATGAACTACAATATTTCATGAATTATTTTTGTCATTCGTGCTCTGTCTTCTATCGATAAATTGGATCCTGAAGGTAAACACAATCCCTTTGTAAACAGATCTTCTGCAACTTGTTCTCCATAATAAGGACAACCATTAAAAACCGGCTGCAAGTGCATGGGTTTCCATAGCGGCCTGGATTCAATATTGCTGTTTTCCAAATGAATTCGGAGTACTTCGGGGCTAAAAGGTGCCAAATTGGTATCAATTAATAGACAGGTTAACCAATGATTCGAAAAATAATCGGACGATGGTTCTCGAAACAGTGTTATTCCGGGTATTCCATTGAAGAGATCATCGTAAAATTGATGCATCTTTCTGCGAGCGGTTACTCTTTCACCAAGAACTTCCATTTGCCCCCTACCAATACCTGCGCAAATATTGCTCAATCGGTAGTTATAACCAATCTGTGAATGTTGATAATGGGCTGCTTCATCCCGGGCTTGGGTGGCCAGGAAAACAGCTTGCTCCTTTCTTTCGGAATTCTTCGTCACTAAAGCACCACCTCCGGAAGTAGTAATGATCTTATTTCCGTTGAAAGAGAGAATTGCCAGGTCGCCAAAACTTCCGCAATTCTTTCCCTTATACCTGCTCCCTAACGCTTCGGCAGCATCTTCTATCAACGGGATTTCATAGTTACGGGCGATTGACACGATTTCATCCACTTTACAAGGCATTCCGTATAAATGGACCGCAATGATGGCTTTGGGTTTTTTTCCTTTTTTAATTCGATCCAGAATTGCCGTCTCCAAATGAATCGGACTTATATTCCATGTATCCGGTTCACTGTCTACAAAGATCGGAGTGGCGCCTTGATAGACAATGGGGTTAGCGGAAGCACTGAACGTCATCGTCTGACAAATTACTTCATCGCCATGCCCCACCCCTAATAAGATCAGCGCTAAATGCACAGCAGCCGTTCCGGAACTTAGAGCCGCCACATGAATCCCTTCTCCAAGGTATTCTTCCAGATCTTCTTCAAAACCAATAACATTAGGGCCTAGCGGTGCGATCCAATTGCTATCGAAGGCTTGCTGAACAAATTTTTGTTCAGTACCTCCCATATGAGGAGAAGAAAGATAAATTCGTCGACTCGTCATTTATTTAGTGTGTTTTTTATCACTGCCGGATTTCCATACACCACGGCATAGTCGGGAACATTCTTAGTGACCACAGCACCGGCTCCTATAACGGCCCATTTTCCTATGGTCAATTCGGGTAAAATGACACTCCCTGCTCCTATCAAACTACCTTCCCCAATACGCACACCACCGGACACTGCCGCATTGATTGCGACGTGAACAAAATCACCCAACTCAACATTATGGGATAAGGTCGCGTGGTTGTTCACAATACAAAAATTCCCCATGGTTACTGCCGCATCAAGCACTGCATTCGGCAAGATCACATTTCCCATTCCCATTACGAGGGAAGGATAACGACAAACACTCGGGTGTATGAAATTGGGAAAGTTAGCCTTCAGTTTTTCGGCTACTTTCTTTCTGTTTTGATTATTTCCAATCGTTACACAAATATGGTCTACATTTTTATTAAGTGGTGACTGCTGCACCGGCACTCCTAAAATAGTAGCATGTCCGGGTTGATCATCACAGAATGAAACCGGATGGAACTCTCCCAATACATTGATAAGCTCCAGCACTGCAAATCCATGTCCACCTGCACCGTATAAAATAATTTCTTTCATCGGTTTCAATTTCCTTTAAAGCGTTCCGTGGTTGCCATTCCTTGCGAATTTATATCCGCCCGTATAAGAACTTTCTGCAAGGTTTTCAGCAATATTTTCACGTCCAATACAAAACTACAGTTTTGTACATAGAATATATCATATTCAAACTTTTTATCCCATGAAATAGCATTTCGCCCATTAATCTGCGCCCAGCCCGTGATACCCGGTTTTACGTCATGTCGTTTTCGCTGAAGATCGTTATAAAGCGGTAAATACTGTGGCAATAAAGGACGTGGTCCTACAAAACTCATATTCCCGGTTAGTATGTTCCATAATTGCGGAATTTCGTCAAGGGAAGTTTTTCGTATGAACTTTCCAAAAGCAGTTAGACGCTCGGCATCCGGCAGTAAATTTCCTTGAGAATCTACCTTGTTATTCATGGTCCGAAACTTCACGATGGTAAACATTCGCTCATTTTTTCCCGGTCTCTCCTGAAAAAAAAACGGTTTTCCGGAATTCAATATAAAGAGTACTGCTACAACAACGATAAAAATGGGAAACAAGAGTACTGTTCCCAATAAGGCAAATAGGAAATCGAAAAAAGGTTTTATCAAGCCTATATACATCAATCCAAATTTACGTTTTCTTCTCGAGCAAATTCTGGTATTCCAAGAGAAGACTTCTCCATATGTCCTCTTGTTCATAACGATTCATGATAGAGTCACGGGCATTTTCCCTTAATTTTTGAAAAAAAACTTGATCTTCCACGATTCTTCCCATTGCTTCATATACTGCGGGGGCATCTTTTGGAGGAACAATACAGCCATTATAGAGATGCGAGACGATCTCATTACATCCATTTATGTCAGACACGATCGCAGGGACATCCATTGCCAAGGCCTGCAAGACCACATTAGGAAAACCTTCTCTATAGCTTGGAAACACCATCACATCACTTACCGCGAGATAAGGTCTCACATCATTTTGATAGCCCACATAGCTTATTTTTGGATGATCCCGAATTTGATCGATAACCTCGTCCGGTAAGGGATCGAGCTCTTGTTCCATGGGTCCTACCAATAACAACTGAATTTCCTTTCTTTCAGCATACAATTTTGTAAACGCTTCGATCAATTCCACCAAACCTTTATCCCTCACCATTCTTCCGATAAAGACAAATGTAAAGTCGTTTGGAACTAAACCGATTTCTTGAGCCATTCGACCTTTGTCGTCGTCACTATAGCATTTTGGATTGAAATAATGGGTGTCAATCCCATTGGAACTTCCGTTGCCAATTATTTTTAATTTTGAGGGTGCAACCAACTTTTCGTGTTGGATAAAATCAAAAAGTCCTTTTGAATTGGGATACACCTTGGTGGCAAATCGATAGGTTAGTTTTTCTACGAAAAGCAACACTTTTCGTTTTAGGCCTTTGGCCTCCATCAGTGGAAGTCCGGCCACCGTATGAAGTCGGTTCGGTACTCCGGCCAACCAGGCAGCCAACATTCCTACGATTCCAGCTTTGGGAGTATGCGTGTGTACGATGGAAGGTTGCTCATTTTTCAGGAACCTGAATAACCGATACACGGCAAGTATATCCTGAAAAGGCGTTATTTTTCGAGTCATTGGAACATAAAAAGATCGGACACCTTTTTCCGCTGCAAATGTCTCCAATCGCTCCTTTTCCGAACTAATAGCGATCACCTCAAAATACGAATTCATATAAACCAACTGTCCTTCCAAAAGTTTTTCGAGGGACAACGGGATGGTGGTGATTCGTATTAGTTTTGGTTTTGGCATAATTGTGAATACAACTCAATATGTTGATTGACCATGGTCTCTATGCTATATTTATTCGCTCTGTTCAAGCAATCGCTTGCGGTCCTATCATAAATTTCCTTATCGGATCTTAAGGTAGTAATTATTTTTGCCAGCTGCTGATGGTCTCCTTCCGGAAATAACAAACCGGCATCTTTCACCACGCCGGATAATCCCTTTACGTCGCTCGCAATAAAAGGTCGTCCGGATGCCATTCCCTCTAGACAGGACAGTGACAAGCCTTCAAAATGACTGGATAATAATACAAAGTCGGACATTTTTAATAGATTAGCGACATCTATTCGCAAGCCTAAAAAGTGAACTCGTTCAGTAACATCTAGGTCTTTTGCTAATTCTTTGCATTGGATCATCGTTGGTCCGTTTCCTACCAGAACAAGATGAACATCCTTCTCCAAATGATTTAAGGCTCGTATTGCCGTAGGCTGATCTTTCTGATTCGTGAAACTTGAAACTTGAATGATAATTTTATCTTGGTTGGAAAATGAAAACTCCTCTCGCGGCGCGGGCGTTGCATGATTAATTTTTTGAACATCAATTCCGTTATGAATCAGTACTGTTTTTGAAATAATACTCTTCATTCTCTTATGAAGCGATTCCTTTACCTCATTGGAAATTGTAATAATTCTTGCATATTTATGGTAGATAATTCGGTCGATCCATTTAAAGAATGGGGTGTCTCTTCTATTCTTTGTATTATGTTCTGTAAAGATCAATTTTGTTCTGGAACCGGAGATCATTTTAGCAATAGCCACCCAATATAAGGATGGGAACAAGTGAACGTGAATAAGGTCAAATCGTTTAGAGTAAGCTAAGATCTTAAAAATCAAAAGAGGATTATAAACGCCGGAAGTGCCAAGAATATGTAATCTAACATTACTTATTTGGTACAATTGCTCCAAAAACGGTGTTGGACTTCCGGTTAATAATAATAATTCAACTTGAATTCCCTTCTTTTGAAAGATAGGAATCGAGTCTAGAATCAGTTTTTCTGCTCCCCCGGTGGCCAGACTATTAATTACAATTAATATCCTCATCTCTCTTTTAGCTGTCTTTGATTACAATAGAATGTCCAAATACCAAATACCACAAACCAGGGAATGAGCATATTTTTTTGCCGTAACATAATTCCTAAATTACCAAGGACCAACGAAAATGTTAATGTACCAAGGACAAAGAAAATTAATCCTGATTTGATAATAAAATGTGCCTCACGAAAAGCCTTTACCGGATTATTTAACATGATATGAAATGAGAAAAGTAAGAGTATTACGTTTTCTATCGACGCCAATAAAAACAGAATCCCTTTAATATCAAAAAATAAAGGACGGTATAGGAATGTGAACACTTTAAACGGAAAAGAATATTCAGAAATATCTACTCCGGAAGTTGTCTGAGCCTGATTTAGATTCGACGATCGTTTGGAGGTGTATTCTGAAATTGCCGACGTGTCTAGATTCTCCAACTGAACGAATTCAAGCACATACCTAAAGATCAATACTATGAATCCAATCGCCAACATAAACAGAATAAACTTATAATACGATGCTAATTTCCTCTCCAACACCAAGGAAATTCCCACTCCGACAATAAGAAAAAGCAAAATATGTGGACGAATAGCAAAAGCAAGTATTGCTGAAATAATTAACAAAATATAATTTTTTTTTATCGTAGAGATACCATAAAAAAACATCGTTATAGATAAAAATAATAGTGCGTCCTTTCCAATGCCTGATGACCAAAAATGAAAATTGGGAAGAAACCAAATCCATGGATAAATTTTAATCTTCGCAAGCTTTAAATTAAATAGAGTTTCCTTATCATTAATCAATTTTTTTATGATTTTAAAAATAAAAATAAAGCCTAAAAACCCTAAGGTAGAATACATTAGATTCCCGGTAAAAAAAGAAAGTTGCAAAACTTTAGAGGGAAAATAATTTATAAAGTAAACAATTCCAGTTGCATAATGTTCCCTTACCATTCCCCATATCTCAGCGAGTGGTATTGTTTGTGGAGCGACCCAATAATGTATAGCATCTCCCCCGTCATAGGAAATATATAAATGGAAAAGTACGGTGATAGCAAGATGATAATAGAAAAGGCGATTGAGAAACTTCTTTTCATCCTTTGTGAAATCGCTAAACAATTTTTTTAAATTGACTCCAACCAGAATTAAAATCACCGTGAAACAAATATCTAATAAACTCATAACGATTCAATTTCAAATATCCGCTTCAATTCATTTAATGTCGATTCTGACAATTCAGGTTCAACCAGCCTTGAACTGCTGAACAGGTTATATAGCTTACGTTTGATTGTTGAACTGAACATTCTCGAAAAGTAATCTTTTAATCCTAACTGGTTAAGAAAGAAGAACAACCTTTTGAACTTTAGTGTCCTCGATTTATTCACCTTTTCCATTTTAGAATCTGAGGATGGTTCTAAAAAGGAAATTTCTAAAAAAGTGCAAATTCTTTTTAGTTCCACTTCTTTTGAAGTTGTAAATGATGCAAAATCGATTAATAATACATCTTTGAATAATTTTTGATATTCCTGTATAGAACTCTTGTAGAAACTCATTCCTAAACAACTATACCAAGCTAATTCTCCATTTCGATAGTTCCCAATATCCTCCAATATTACTTTTTCAAAAGATCTAATCTCCCGGCTCAGTCCCTGAAGCATCCTATAATGTGAAAAGGATCGTTGTAACGGATCTCTAGTAATGATTATAATTTTTGCTTGGGGATTATAGTCATGTATTTTTTTTGCCGCACCAGGTGCATGCAGGTACATGGTACTTGCGTCCATAAAATGCTTGGCGTTACCATTCTCATCAAAAAGGCGATGATAATTTTCTAACTTGGTTACATGGGCTATGTGCATTGGACTGAGAAAGTAGGTATTAAAATATTCTTCCTCTGAATAGAATTTTGAAGGTCTATAAAATATGGGAGGGAGCTTTTCTAAAAAAAAATGGGGCTCTTTGATAGGCGATAAATGAACCTGAGGATGATGAGACAAAGCATCTGCCAAAGAGGTTGTACCTGCTTTCATTGCACCAACCAAAAAAAGGTTTGCTTTGTTAAATTTCATTTTCCTCTCAGTGTTTTATAGAATCCATAAATGTTGTAAAACGAAAAAATATTCAGTGTACGCAATAGTAATAAAGTCTTGGTAGTTGTAAATTTTTTACATAAAAGAAATATAGATGCTCGTTCTATGGAGTTGTATCGATAATAATTTTGAAAATAGCTAATTAAAATAAACTTGTTATAATAATTACTAAAGTAAAGTTTATCCGTCACGGACAGTTCATCATTCACGAGGTTGATGGTTTCTAGATAACTCATGAAATCAACATGCAAAAATGGCTTTTGTGAAGCCGACTCCAATGTATCTTTTCGATAGAAAGACAATGGCTTATTAATGAATAAAATTTTGTTTTTTGCACATAATTTGATCCAAAACTCATGATCCTCATGTCGTTGCATTCCCGGAGTGAAGCCTTTGACATTCTCAAGAATCTCTTTAGAGATCACGCAGTTTGATGAGTTGATAGGGGGCATATCTATTGCGATGACCTGAAAATAATTAACAATTCCAGATTGATTATCCTTTGGAAGAAAATTATTCGAATATCTTTCTGTTTGTGTTTGGAATAAACGAGTCCTGCCAGTAGCAAATATTCGTTGATTTGAAAACCGCTCTATGGCCGCCTTTATCTCAGCCAGATAATTAGGTGCCCACCAGTCATCTGCGTCTAAAAAAGCAATCCAATCGTATTTGGCATTATTTATTCCGGTATTTCTTGCAACACTTACACCGCTATTTGTTATAGAAATTATTTTGATTCGAGGGTCGGTAAGCTCGTTGACAATAGTTAGCGATTCATCAGTACTTCCATCATTGATTATCAACAATTCAAATTTCTGAAAGGTTTGATGCAAGACCGAGAATACAGTCTCTTTTATATAGGATTCCTTATTATATAGGGGGACAATTACCGATATCAAATTGAAAGGTTGAAATTTTTTGAATACACTAAATTACAATAAATAAAAAAGCATAAAAGCTAATTCTGTTCTTTTGAACGATTAAATATAATAGAGCTTAATATTTGACAGCTCCCTTTTAAATAGTTTACTTTGTATTTAGTTACTTAACGACAATTGAAATATTATATCTTAAGCCATATTACCCGGTTATTCTTAGGAGCCTTAAGGAAATACCATAGAAAAGAAGGTAAATTACTAGTGTTTTCAAACGACTTTATTGGAGAGGAAGTATTTGCATATGGAATCTATGAACGAAATGAAATTAATACGTTACTCGCTGTATTAGATTTTGAGAGCTCAGATGAAGTTATATTAGATATTGGTGCAAATGTTGGCAATCACGCAATACAGTTTGCAAAACATTTTAAAAAAGTCATCTGCTTTGAACCAAATAAACTAATGTTCGATGTCTTAAAATTGAACACTAGACACGCCGAAAATGTTATTCATTATAATGTTGGATTGTCTGATAGCAATAAAGAGGGCTTTCTTCAAATTCCTAATGATAATTTTGGAGGTGGTTCAGTTACACAATCAATTAATAAAAAGAATATTCCCATATCCTTAAAACGTGGTGATGATTTCTTGCAAGTTGAATTTTCAGTGATAAAAATTGACGTTGAAGGTCATGAAACCAAAGCCCTCAGTGGATTAGAAGAACTTATCATAAAAAATAAACCACTGATTTGTTTTGAACTAATTCATAAAACATCCGACGACCTTGCAATCATTGAATTACTTAAAAAAATAGGCTATGCGCACTTTTATGTTCCTTTCCAAAAAAGCTTATTTCCCAACTCTGGGAAAAAATCATTCACAAAGAATTTTATTGATGGACTTTTGTTTAAACCGAAAAATCAATTAAAAGAAATTGATCATTTCAATGATTCGTTCTACAATATGATCCTCTGTGAACATGCAGATTCAAATTTTAAAGTAAAAAAGGGAATGATTAAAAAATAGTGCTGCCTATGTTCATCTTCTGTTTGATATAACGAAGTAAGAAGATGTTTTGAACAATTATCACGGTACTAAATACAACCGCAGCCCCAATGGCTCCATAATAATATATGAAAGGAGAACTAATGCTTAAACTAACAAACATCATTATTAATTGATTTCTAGAAAGGTATTTTTGATTGTTTGTCATATTGAAAATGGGAATCAATGGTCCAGAAAGCGTGTTCACTATATGTCCAATACACAAAATCACTAAAGGTAGATAGGCATCGGTATAATCCGCCCCAAACAACCAACTTATCAAGGATTTTCCGCCGATTATGAAAATCAAAGCAACCGGAAAAGACATAGCAAAAATAAGGCGTGAAGATTTTTTAACAATTTTCTGAAGGGAATCTTTATTTTGTTTCTCAAATGCCACTGATATATAGGGTGATATAGCCTTATTTAAGGCGTCGACGGTAAACGAAACTAAAGATGCTCCCCTATTTGCCACATCATAGATAGCTACTATTTCTACACTCCAAAAATAAGCAAGAAAATAAACTAATGATCTAATTTTTATAATTTGAACGCTCGTTGTTAAGGTATATGGCAAAGCTTGTTTAATCCATATATTATTATAAAAAACAGGTTTTAAATCTCTTATGTTACGCAATAGCTTTTGATTCAGAAAAAATATGCCTATAAGAAAGGAGATTACTGCAGAAAGACAGTGCCATAACATGGCAGTCTGTGGATCCATTTCTACTTTCAGTAAAAAACAAACAAGCAATGGGAGAGTAAAAAGAAAATTTCGAATAAAGGTATCCGGCATTTGCCCTAAAATAATATACTTCAAGCCGCGAAGTGCTGCCGCACGAAGTTCGCCATAAACCAATAAGGGCAGTAATATAAATGAATACCAAAAGGTCAAAACGGTGGAAGTATCATATTTTATCCACCAAAAAATATATAGTAAAAATGCAATTAAGAGAACCACCAGTGTAGAATAAATTACAAATACATTCGCTCGTATCAACAATCCTTTGATTGCAGCAAAGTTTTGCTCCACCTCATATTTGGAAATGTAACGAGTAATTAGTTCGGGTAATCCCAATGCCACTGGGATGGATAAGACCGTTACTGTGGTAAATGCCAATATATAAATTCCAAACCCTTCTACCGTAAGCATTCGGGTAAGTAAAACCGCATTTATCAAAGCAAAAAAAGCAGATGAGAACTTAATAAAAATACTGCCTATCGCAGCTACTCTGATCTCCTTGCTATTTATGATGCTTTTTAATTTCACACGGTCATAGAAATTTTAAAGTATCATCCCCGCCGCCACAGTCTCATGAGTAGCATCATCCAGCAATACAAAACTGCCGGTTATTCGATTGTCGCGGTACTCGTCTATCATTAACGGACGGGTGGTTCGCACTTTAATACGCGCTATATCGTTCATCATCAAATCCTTATTCTCCTCATTGCGGTTATAGGTGTTGATGTCTATTTTATAAAGTACCTCCTGGATCATTGCCTTTTGCTCATTCGACGTGTGCATGATGGTATATTTGGCGCGTGGTCTTGCGGGCTGACTTTGCAACCAACAAAGCATGGCATCAAACTCCTGCAAGGCTTCAGGCTGATTTCCGGATTTCACGATCATATCCCCCCTGCTGATATCGATATCATCCTCTAAGGTGATGGAAACCGACATAGGTGCATAGGCTTCATCCAAAGAACCATCATAAGTATCGATGGAATTAATTTTTGAATTGAATCCGGATGGAAGCACGGTCACCTCGTCTCCGGGTCTGAAGATTCCACTCGCCACACGCCCTGCATATCCTCTGTAATCGATAAATCCTTCTCGCTGCGGACGTAAAACAGTCTGTACGGGGAAACGGGCATCAATTTTATTCAAGTCACTGGATATATGCATATGCTCTAGCGTATGCAATAAAGGAGCTCCCTGATACCAAGCCATATTTTCACTTCGATTTACTACATTATCGCCCTTCAAGGCACTGATAGGCAAAAATCGAACATCTTTTACATACAACTTTGAAGAGAATTCTTCAAACTGCCCCATGATCTTTTCATACACCTCCTCCTTATAGTCAACCAGATCCATCTTGTTCACACAAACAATGATATGAGGGATCTGCAATAAGGAAGCAATAAATGCATGGCGCTTGGTCTGTTCGATCACTCCGTGTCTCGCATCCACGAGGATCAAGGCAGCATTGGCTGTTGAAGCACCGGTGACCATATTCCGGGTATATTGAATATGACCGGGCGTATCGGCGATGATAAATTTCCGTTTCGGGGTGGTGAAATATCTATAGGCGACATCAATGGTAATTCCTTGCTCCCTCTCGTCACGAAGTCCGTCGGTAAAAAGCGCTAAGTCAACACCTTCATGTCCTTTGCGTCTGCTCGTATTTTCAACCGCCTCCAATTGATCCTCAAAAATCGACTTAGAATCATATAATAAGCGACCGATCAAGGTACTCTTTCCATCGTCTACACTGCCTGCCGTGGTAAATCGTAATAACTGATTATTATCTATTTCCATTTCTTATTTAATTTAAAAATACCCTTGACGTTTTCTGTCTTCCATAGCCGTTTCACTGCGCTTGTCATCACTTCGGTTTCCTCGTTCTGTCTGCTTCATGGCTGAAACTTCCATGACAATTTTTTCTAGTGTATCTGCCTCACTTTCAATACCTCCCGTTATAGTAATATCCCCTAAGGTTCGGAAACGTATTTTCTTAGAATAAGTCTGCTCACCTTCTTCCAATTTCAAATGTTCAGAAACTGGGATCCAGGAATCGCTGCGCCAAACCACTTCTCTTTCGTGGGCAAAATATAGCGAAGGAATACTAATATTCTCTCTTAAAATATAATTCCAAACGTCCATTTCAGTCCAATTACTAATGGGAAAAGCCCTAAAATGTTCCCCTTGAAAATGTTTTCCGTTCAAAATATTCCATAACTCAGGTCGCTGATTTTTTGGATCCCACTGACCAAAATCATCGCGGTGGGAAAAAAACCGCTCCTTGGCTCTTGCCTTCTCTTCATCTCTTCTTCCGCCACCTATGGCACAATCAACTTTATTACTTTCTATGGCATCGAGCAGTGTGGTAATTTGAAGTGCATTTCGTGTCGCATTCTTGCCGCGTTCTTCTGCTACTCTACCTTTATCTATTGACTCCTGAACCGACCCAACGATCAGCCGGACACCGTGTTCCTTGATTAAGTCGTCTCTAAATTTCATGGTTTCCGGAAAATTATGTCCCGTATCCACGTGCATCAAGGGAAATGGAATTTTAGCCGGAAAGAAGGCCTTTTTTGCCAAATGAGTTACAACAATGGAATCCTTACCTCCTGAAAATAAGATCACGGGGTTTTGGAATTGAGCCCATACTTCACGAAGTATGTAAATGGCTTCCGACTCTAATTCATCCAAATAATTCAAATAATACTTACTCATGCTTCGAATGTATTTTATGCGCTATTTTGTTTAAAATAAGGGAAACAGATTCCTCCACAGTAGTATGGGTCGTGTCTATTTCTATATCCGGGTGCAAAGGTAATTCATAGGGTGCGTTAATACCCGTAAAATCTTTAATTTCTCCTGCTCTTGCCTTTGCGTATAGCCCTTTCACGTCTCGGCGTTCACATTCTTCCATCGGAGTATTGACAAAGACTTCAATAAAGTTTTGTGCTCCCACGATCGTTCGAATATTTTCCCGATCCTGTCGGTATGGAGAAACAAAGGCTGATAAAACTACCAATCCGGCGTCCACCATTAAGTGGGCTACTTCGCCAATTCTTCTGATATTTTCCGTTCTATCCTCCGGTGAAAAACTTAAATTATTATTTAATCCCTTCCGAACATTATCTCCATCCAGGATATAAGTATGTACCCCTTCCTGGTATAATTTATATTCCAGGGCATTGGCAATAGTCGATTTCCCGGATCCGGAAAGTCCCGTGAACCAAATTACAAAGGATTGATGACCTTTATGGTGGTTTCTATCATCCTTTCCTAATTGAAAGTTATGTGGAATAATATTACTCATTTGCATTTTTTCTTCTTCGACGTTCTAATCCAAAGTCGATTTTATACCATAATCTTTCATGAAAATAATATAAAACCATTTTAGTAACTAATTCGGCAAAGCCAATTTTAAGCCCTGTAAAAGGATTCCCGGAAATGATCCAGGAAATGATCATGGTATCCGTGGTTCCCACTGCCCTCCAAGTGATGGTTTTGGCAATGTGCCTTTTTCTGCTTTCCAGTGTATGTCCACTTTTACTCAAATTGATCTTGAACCAAACCCGCTCATGCAGGTAATACAAGACCATCTTGGTAAGTACCTCTGAAAAGCCAATCTTCAGACCCGTCATGGCATTTCCGGTAATTAACCAGGATAATAAAATTGTATCCAAGGTACCTAAAATCCGCCAGGTAACAGCCTTTAGTATATGTCTTACGTGCGAACTTCCTTTCATATAGATTTGACCAAAAAGAAAGGATTCAATAAATTCTCCTTATTATAACGCAAGGGCTTTTGTGTGGTCTGATCAATCACCGACAATCCAACGGCCTCACAAATGGCATGCCCTGCAGCGGTATCCCATTCCATGGTAGGGGCAAATCGGGGATACATATGCGCTTTTCCTTCTGCTACCAAACAAAACTTTAACGAGCTTCCTTTGGAAACGATCTCCACTTTTTTCTTTTGTGCTACTTGCTCCACAAATTCTTTGGTATCATCATTCATGTGTGAACGACTACCCACTATTTTTATAGGTTCTTGTACAGGTGCAGGAAGCATCAGTTTAGCGTGTAGCTCAATATCTTTTATCCCCCAACCCTTCTCTATCAAACATTTAAAAGCACCTTTTTCTTCCCCGTTTGTGAAATATAATTCTCGTGTTACAGGGGTGAAAATGACACCCAAAACAGGATGACCATTCTTTATTAATGCAATATTTACCGTAAATTCTCCATTTCGTTTTACAAACTCTTTGGTCCCGTCC
The DNA here is from genome assembly GCA_024643385.1 of Flavobacteriaceae bacterium. Taxonomy (GTDB): domain Bacteria; phylum Bacteroidota; class Bacteroidia; order Flavobacteriales; family Flavobacteriaceae; genus JAHEMZ01. The sequence goes on from JAHEMZ010000009.1 coordinate 44,649, forward strand.
AATGGATCTACCATCCAACATTCCTTCCAATCTTTGCGCTCGGAGTAGGCCAATTGTTTGTTTTCTTCACTGATCACAGGAATTCCCGTATTCTCCAGATAACTATTGATTACTGCATTCGCATTCTGGTCTGCGATCGTTAAGGGAGAACTGTCCTCCTTTACCTGAACCGAAAAATCGGTTTCATAGACCTTCAGGATTTCCTTTCCCGCATCTAACGCGGCTTTTATAGCTACCTCTAAGTGAATATTCATGATGATTAAATTGGCCGCAAATGTATGACTTTATTCAATAATCACGAAACCGTAAATATCGTTGAACCTAATCAAACGGAATGCTTTTCCAAAGTGCAATTCAAGTAAATTCAATCAATAATGCCGATAGACCCACCGAAAAAATGATAGTTCACCATGTTTATTGTTCAGTTTGATAAATCATTAACGGTTTTTTGGCATTTATGATTTCATTATTATCCTAAAATAACTTTATTTTTGGCACCGTAAATATCCATATACTATGACACGTTTAAGTTTACTATTTATAGCACTTTTGTTTATTTCTTGTGGTTCTGAAGACGAATACAAGCTAAAGGGTAATGCCTACGGGTTTGCCGATGGAACAAAGGTTTTTTTGTTCGAGGTAGATCAGAATAATCAATCTATAGTAAAAGATACCTTAGAAGTAAAGAACGGTAGATTTGAAGGCAATTATCCAAATGCTTCGGATACGCCCCTAAATTATATCAAAATGGAAGGGACCAATGCGAACATTGTATTTTTTATAGAAAATGAAGATCTGATTGCGCAAATTTATAAAGATAGTTTGGACGCTTCTCAAGTTCTGGGAGGAAAACAAAATGAATTATACAGTGCGTTCCTGAACACTACCCGAGGTTTCAATAAGCAAAAAGGAATGTTGAGTCAGGCCTATGAAAAAGCCAGATTGGAGCAAGATGACTTAATGGTCAATGAGCTTCGGAATGAGAATATGTCTTTAATTCAGGAAGAAGTGAATTACAAAAGACAATTTGTCAATGAAAACAGCAACTCCATCTTCGGACTCATGCTTCTTTCTGAATTATTTTATCAGGAAGAATTGTCAGCGGATGAAACCTCCAAAATTATAGGACAATTAAGTCCGAAAATGGCCTCACACCCATTGGTGAAAGACTTAAAAGAAAAAATTGACATTTCGAAAAAAGCCGAAGTCGGAGGGATCGCACCTAATTTTGAAGCTCCATCTCCTACCGGAGAAAATTTATCCTTAAATGAGGTCCTCGGCAAATATACCATCATTGACTTTTGGGCTTCCTGGTGTAGACCCTGTCGTGCAGAAAATCCCAATGTGGTAAAAGTGTATGAAAAATACCATGAAAAAGGATTGAATATCATTAGTGTTTCGTTGGACAAAGAAGGACAAAAAGATCGATGGACTCAAGCGATTGCAGACGATAAGATGAACTGGCATCATGTTTCCAATCTTCAATTTTGGCAGGATCCTATTGCAAGACAATACAATGTAAGAAGCATCCCTGCTACCTTTTTATTGGATGAACAGGGACGCATTATAGATAAAAATCTTCGTGGAGCTGCTTTGGAACAGCGAATAGGAGAATTATTGGATTAATTTAGTTCAAAACTTACATTCACCAATACCTTAATCTCCATTTCGCCGGGAGCCATGGTTTGTGATCCTTCTGAATCACTCATCATCATAGCGCTTTTATACATGGGCATTGGATTGGGTACGTTTTGAAATTCGCTGATATGAACCGCTTTTCCAATGCTTTGTCCAAGCGCTGAAGCGTATTCTTCTGCCTTTAACTTCGCCTGTAGGATCGCTTTGATACGAGCCTGACTTTCTAATTCAGAGGCTTTGGATGAAGAGAATGTGATGCCGTTGATGCGATTGATCCCTGTTTCTAAGAGACCATTCATAAGAGATTCATACTTGGTTAGATCCTTTAGCTGGATACTGATCGTTTGATTCGCCACGTAGCTATAGGTCTTCTTGTTGTAATCGTAATTCTTGTTTAGGTTCATGTATTCGGTCTTGACGTATTTTTCATCAATTCCCGCTTTCCTTAAATACTGAAATACATCGTTTACCACACGATCGTTCATCTGTTTTACCTCCTTGGGATTATTCCCTTCGTGCTCCACTCTTATGGTAATGGCCACTTGATCGGGAACGACCATTACGGTCCCTTCTCCGCTTACATCCACAGTAGGTTTTGGTGGATTTTGTGCATTCATAAATAAGGTACTAAATAAGATCAATGAGATTGTGAATGTTTTCATAGCATGTACACGATTATAGTTTACCTAGTTTGTATAACACAAATAATACCAAAATGGGAATCGCCAATAAAATAACCAACCATAGATCGGTTTGAAGAATAGAAGGCTGGAAGCCTATGGTAAGGACATAACCTGCAATAGCTCCTCCAATATGCGCATCATGCCCAATATTTCCAAGTCTTTTTTTCATTCCGTAAATAGAATACCCCAGGTATAGAATTCCAAATAACCAAGCAGGAATCGCTATGGGAATAAAGAACAAATAGAGCCCCATATTGGGTTCAAACAGGATCGCAGCATACAATATCCCCATCACGGCTCCACTGGCTCCTACGGCGCTATAATGAAACTCATCCTTATGCATCAAAAATGAAAGGAGATTTCCTACCAGCAGACTTAACAGATATATCAAAACAAATTTTGTAACACCTACATTATAGATCACCACATTGGCAAAAAAATAAAGAGTAAGCATATTGAACAGTAGATGCGAAAAATCCACATGCAGAAACCCGGAACTAAACATCCGTATCTGTTCTCCTCGACGGATCCCTGCTATATTGAACTTGTACTTCTCAAAGAAGCTAAAATCGTTAAACCCCTTTAAGGAAATCAATACGTTGGCGGCTATAATAACTAAGGTGGCTATCCCAATATCTTGCATATGTCTATTTTCTGTAAAAATACAATTTTAAGCCGGCTTTCCTAAAGGGTTGGAAAGGCAAAATTTGGGCTCCCGCTTGCTAAAAAGATATCAACAATTATATATAATGTTGGAAATATTCCATAATTTTGGAAATATTCCAATATGTACTTAAATACACATACTTATTACAGCTTACGCTATGGGACTTACGCCCCAAGGGAACTATTGGAAACGCTTCAGCGGGTGGGAATCAAACGCTTTGCGCTAACCGACATCAACAATACCTCGGCTTGCCTTGAGATCTTAAGAATAGCTTCAGAATTTGATATTGAGGTAGTACTTGGGGTAGATTTCAGAAATAAGGCTCACCAACAATTCATTTTATTGGCAGAGAACAACGAAGGCTTTGAGCTTATAAATCACCACCTGTCCCAATTCCTTTCAGCAGGTATTCCCATCCCGGACCGAGCGACTTCCCTGCTGCATACATTTGTGATCTACCCTTTTCAGCCCGACCCTATCTTCCCGCTGAAAGAGAATGAGTTCATAGGAGTCAAAGCGGAAGATCTCAATAAATTGAAATTTTCTCCCTGGAAGAAACAGCTTCATAAGTTGGTGGCCTTACACACCCTCTCCTTTCAACATAAAAAAGGATACAATACCCATCGCCTGCTCAGAGCGATCGATAATAACACCCTTTTAAGCAAACTCCCGGAAACGGAGCAAGGGAGTCTGAAGGATGTGCTATGCACTCCTGAAGAGCTTCAAATGGCCTTCCTCGAATTTCCGGAGTTGATCGAAAATGCCAAAAGACTTTTGGATCGCTGCCGGGTCCAATTTGATTTCAGTAAGGAAGTTCCCAACAATCAAAGAAGCTATACCAATAGTGAGGATCTGGATTACAAGTTGTTGAGAAAACTCGCCTTCGACGGATTGGAATACCGCTATGGGAAAACCCCTTCGCCTCCTGTTCTTTCCCGCATGGAAAAGGAATTGGACATTATCAAACTGAAAGGGTTTGTCTCCTATTTTCTCATCAATTGGAAGATCGTGAAATACGCCAGCAATAAAGGATACTTTTATGTAGGTCGTGGAAGTGGCGCCAACAGTATTATTGCCTATCTGCTTCGCATTACCGATGTCGATCCTATCGAACTGGATCTGTATTTTGAACGCTTTATCAATCTATATCGCAAGAATCCTCCCGATTTCGATATCGATTTCTCCTGGACCGATAGAGATGATGTAACCGAATTCATTTTCAAACGGTTTAAGCACACGGCTTTGATCACTGTCTACAATACATTTAAACATCGGGCGGCCGTGCGGGAATTAGGTAAGGTCTTCGGATTACCCAAGACAGAGATCGATCTGCTTTCTAAAGGTGATTTTCAGTATACGAAATTGGACAAACTTTCTCAATTAGTGATCCGCTATAGTCGTTTGATTCAGGGATTTCCAAATTACCTCGGAATCCATGCCAGTGGTATCATCATTTCAGAGCGTCCCGTTCACTATTATACAGCCACCTTTCTACCACCCAAAGGGTTTCCCACTACGCAATTCGATATGGTCGTTGCTGAAGACATCGGACTTTATAAATTTGATATTCTAAGTCAGCGAGGACTCGGAAAAATAAAGGATGCGGTAAACATCATTCAGCAAAACCATCCAGAAGATGAACCCTTTGACATACACGACCTCAAACGCTTCAAGCAGGATGAGCGTATTCAATCCTTGCTCAAGAATGCCAAAGCTATTGGTTGTTTCTATGTAGAATCTCCTGCCATGCGAATGTTGTTGCGCAAATTACAAGTGGACAACTACCTGGGGCTTGTAGCAGCCAGTTCTGTCATTCGCCCGGGCGTATCTCAATCCGGGATGATGCGTGAGTATATTCTGAGGTATCGTTTCCCCGAACGACGAAAAGAAGCTCATCCTATCATGATGGATATCATGCCGGAAACCTTTGGAGTAATGGTATATCAGGAAGATGTGATCAAAGTGGCGCATTATTTTGGCGGACTCACCCTTGGGGAGGCTGATATGTTGCGAAGGGGGATGTCGGGAAAATTTCGCTCCCGGGAAGAATTCGCAAAAGTGAAAGCACAGTTTTTTGAAAATTGTGAAAAAGCAGGTAAATCGAAAACACTCGTGGAAGAGGTCTGGCGTCAAACCGAAAGCTTTGCAGGCTATGCCTTCGCAAAGGGGCACTCGGCCTCCTATGCCGTAGAGAGCTATCAAAGCCTGTTTCTGAAAGCGTATTACCCGCTAGAGTATATGGTCGCTACGCTCAACAATGGCGGAGGCTTCTATCGCCCCGAACTATACCTGCACGAAGCGCGAATGCATCAGGGAAATATCTTACCTCCTTGTGTGAACACAAGCGTTTCGGAAACTCAGATCTTTGAAAGGGATATCTATTTAGGATTTGGCTTTTTGTATGCTTTGGAAGCCAACGTGATCAAACGCCTCCTTAAAGAACGAAAGGTCCATGGGCCGTATCAAAGCTTGGATGATTTTATCGAACGGGTTCCCATTTCGATAGAACAGCTTTCCATTTTGATCAAGATCAATTCTTTTCGATTTACAGAACGAAATAAAAGAGAGCTCCTTTGGGAAGCGCATATGAAGATCCAGAAGTCTGTTTTGGAAGAACCACACCCCATGCTTTTCAAAACAGACCGGGTGAATTACCAAACGCCAAACCTGTCTCATACCCTCTTAGAGGATGCTTTTGACGAAATGGAGCTCCTGGGATATCCACTTTGCCACCCTTTTCAATTGCTCCAAAAACAGGAACCTCAAGAACTTAGGGCTAAAGACCTCTCTCAGTGGGTTCATCAAACCGTAAAAATAAAAGGGTATTTAGTGACGGTAAAGCATACTGCGACTTCCAAGGGAGAAGGGATGTTCTTTGGAACTTTTTTGGATGAGGAGGGCAATTTTATCGATACCGTTCACTTTCCTCCGGCAGCTAAGAAGTATCGATTTCGCGGAAAAGGGATTTATGAGATCACAGGAAAAGTGATGGAAGAATTCGATTGTATCACCATTGAAGTAAGTAAAATGGAACTACTCCCTATCGTCGAGGATCCCCGCTATGCAGAGGGGGCTGTTCAAACACGCATCCACGGAAAAAGATATAAAAATGTGGTCTAACCGGGATCGACATATTGTACACATGGACCTCGATACCTTCTTCGTGTCCTGCGAGCGCTTACTGGATAGCCGATTGAATGGAAAACCGGTACTCATAGGAGGCACCACCGACCGCGGGGTGGTCGCTTCTTGCAGTTATGAAGCAAGGCGTTTCGGAATCCACTCGGCCATGCCCATGCGCCTGGCCAAACAATTATGCCCGGAAGCCATTGTAGTAAGGGGTAATTCAGGAACCTACAGCAAATTTTCTAATATGGTCACGGAGATCATCAAAGAAGCGGTTCCCCTTTATGAAAAAACATCCGTAGACGAATTCTATATCGATCTTACCGGTATGGATCGTTTTTTTGGGTGTCATCAGTTGTCTTCCGAATTGCGGGAACGGATCATCAAGGAAACCGGATTACCCATTTCATTTGGACTCTCTATGAACAAGACCGTCTCTAAGATCGCCACCGGAGAAGCGAAGCCCAACAACAAACTCTTTATCGAATACGGCACTGAAAAGCCTTTCCTCTCCCCGCTTTCCGTAGCTAAAATCCCCATGGTAGGGAAAGTAACCTACAAGCAGTTATGCGACCTGGGAATTAAACGCATCCATACCGTACAGGAAATGCCGATGGAAATGATGGTGAAAGTATTCGGAAAGAACGGACAGTCTATTTGGGAAAAGGCCAATGGAATTGACAATAGCCCTGTCATCCAATACTCGGAACGAAAGTCTATTTCTACGGAACGCACCTTCGACAGAGACACCACCGATATAAAGAAACTGGAAGGCATCATCATTGCCATGGCTGAAAACCTGATCTATCAACTGCGCCGGGGGAACAAACTTACGGCCTGTGTGGCTTTCAAAATAAGGTATTCCGACTTTCAGACCTATACCCAACAAATGAGGATCCCATATAGTGCAGCGGACCATAAGATCATTCCTGTGGTGATGGACTTATACAAGAAACTTTACCAACGGAGGATGTTGGTGCGATTGGTGGGGGTCAAATTCAGTCATTTGGTGGAAGGAGGGCAGCAAATAGACCTTTTTGACGACAACGAGAAGATCATCAATCTATACCAGGCGATGGATAGAATGCGGGAACGTTATGGAGATAGAGCCGTAACCAGAGCTATCGCTATGGACGCAAAAAGTATCGGGCGATGGAATCCTTTCAATGGAGAACCACCTCCCTTATTGGCAAATCGGCGGCAATAAAAATCTTACTGAAAAAGTATTTTTGATACAAGCCTAATAGTATCTTTGCCCTATGAATCAAATAGAAAGTATCAGCGTTTTTGACATGCTTAAAATTGGCGTAGGGCCTTCCAGTTCTCACACCTTGGGTCCTTGGAGAGCCGCGCTGCGTTGGACGGAAGCTCTAAAAAAGAAAGATGTGTTCGACACTATTGAATCGGTCACTGTCGATCTATACGGATCCCTTTCGCTTACCGGAAAAGGACATGCATCGGACATTGCGGTGATGATGGGATTGTTGGGAGCAGACCCCGTAACTTTCCCGATTGAAAAAATTCAGACAGAAATAAACACCATTCGGACAGAGAATGTTTTACGCTTGAATGGAGAAAGACCTATTCCTTTTCTTCCTTCGGAACATATCATTTTCAATCGTAAGTTCTTAGAGTTTCACCCAAATGGCATTACTTTTCGGGCTATTCTGAAAGGCGGACAAAAAATTTCGGAAACCTACTATTCAATAGGTGGAGGATTTGTGGTGCAAAAAGAACGGAAGCGCTCCAAACAAAAAGTAGAGGCCTTTTCGCACTTCCCCTTTCCTATTGAGAAAGCCACTGAATTAACAAGCTATTGTAAAGAACAAAATAAAACCATTAGTGAAATTGTCATGGCGAACGAACTTTCGCTTCGTTCAGAAGATGAAATCAATCATGGGTTAAGGGATATCTGGGAAGTAATGCTTGACTCCATGTATGTGGGCTGTCATTCAGAAGGTATTTTACCCGGCGGACTTAATGTGCAGCGCCGCGCTTATGCGACTCATAAAAGTTTAATCGGAGTTCAACCTTATTCGAACGCTACAGAATGGATCGAAACCATTCGTTCCACCGAAGTCAAGTTTCGACAAATATTGAAATGGGTTTCCTGTTTTGCCTTAGCCGTGAACGAAGTGAATGCTTCTTTAGGCAGAGTCGTTACGGCTCCCACTAATGGCAGTGCCGGCGTAATTCCTGCCGTAATGATGTATTATATGGTGATTGAAAATCACGATGCCAATTTTGACGATATAAAAAAGTTTTTATTGGTGGCCGGAGAGATCGGAAGTATTTTCAAAAAGGGATCTACGATCAGTGCCGCGATGGGTGGATGCCAGGCCGAAATAGGAGTTTCATCGGCGATGGCAGCCGGAGCCCTCACTGAACTTATGGGTGGTACGCCCGATCAAGTGCTGATGGCGGCAGAGATCGCTATGGAGCACCACTTAGGACTTACCTGTGATCCTATTGGAGGACTGGTACAAATACCTTGTATCGAGCGAAATGCCATGGGCGCCATCAAGGCGATCAATGCCTGCGAAATGGCTTTGGATGCCGATCCGTCTAAAGCAAAAGTACCATTGGATAAAGTGATCGCGACCATGTGGGAAACGGCCAAAGATATGGGTTCAAAATACAAGGAAACCAGCGAAGGCGGTCTCGCCGTTCAAGTGAATATCAGTGACTGTTAGATTGTAAGTCTTAAAAAATTAAGGGCCTTTATCTACCTACTACGGTTCACCTCCCCCCTATTTTCTGAAAAAACAACAAACGCTTGTTTCGATAAAATGGCAACTTCAGTGAGACTAATTCAAGATTCAGTTTCAAAATTAGTATTTTTACCTTCCAATTTGTAACTCTATGTCCACAGCGAAAAAAGAATACAAGAGAATCACTACCAAAACTTTGGTAGATATGAAATCGAACGGTGAGAAGATCACCATGCTTACTGCCTACGATTTCACTATGGCTAAGATCGTGGACAGCGCCGGGATCGATGTAATCCTGGTAGGCGATTCAGCTTCCAACGTAATGGCGGGACATGAAACAACGCTACCTATTACTTTAGACCAAATGATCTACCATGCCTCATCTGTCGTAAGAGCGATCGAACGCAGTTTAGTGGTCGTTGATTTACCTTTCGGAAGTTATCAAAGTGATCCAAAAGAGGCCTTGCGTTCGGCCATCCGTATTATGAAGGAAAGTGGAGCGCATGCGGTGAAAATGGAGGGAGGGAAAGAGATCAAAGAATCCATAAAAAGAATACTTAATGCGGGTATTCCCGTGATGGGACATTTAGGTTTAACGCCTCAATCCATCTATAAATTTGGCACCTATACGGTAAGAGCTAAAGAAGAAGAAGAAGCAGAGACGCTGAAAGAAGACGCCTTGATGTTGGAACGAACAGGATGTTTTGCTGTGGTCTTAGAAAAGGTCCCCGCCAAATTAGCTAAGGAAGTCGCTCAAAGTATCAGTATCCCTGTCATAGGGATCGGTGCGGGTGGCGGAGTAGACGGACAAGTGCTGGTGACACACGACATGTTGGGAATGACGCATGAATTTAGCCCCCGGTTTTTAAGGAGGTATTTAGATCTTTATAAGGACATGACCGGCGCTTTCCAGCAATACATCACGGATGTTAAAAGCAGTGATTTTCCAAACGACAAAGAACAGTACTAATTCTGTAATTATTAATCTCCTTTAGTTGAGAAGCACACCAACGGACATTCAAATTCTTTACGAAGACAATCACTTGATCGTGGTCAATAAACGCCCCGGCGATATCGTTCAAGGTGATAAAACGGGAGATATGCCGCTTTCCGATGTGGTAAAAGAATACATTTCTGTGAAGTATCACAAACCCGGCGCTGCCTTCCTAGGAGTTGTGCATCGTTTGGATCGACCCACCAGTGGGATCGTTGTTTTTGCAAGAACTTCCAAGGCGCTCGCACGACTGAACAAAATGTTCTCCGAAAGAGAAACTGAGAAAATTTATTGGGCGGTAGTCAAAAATAATCCTCCAAAAATCGAAGACCGTCTTGTTCATTTCTTACGCCGGAATGCGAAGCAGAACAAATCCTACGCAAATGAAAAGGAAGTGCCGGATAGCAAAAAAGCCATTCTTTCTTATCGAATGATCAAAAGTCTTAAAAGCTATTTTGTTTTGGAGATTGAACTAGAAACCGGAAGACACCATCAAATACGTTCCCAATTGGCCTTTATCGGATGCCCGATCAAAGGGGATCTCAAGTATGGTTTCGACCGAAGCAATCCGGACGGTAGTATTCATTTACATGCCCGTAAACTAAAACTAAGGCATCCCGTCACCAAGGAAATACTCGAATTTACAGCACCCCCTCCGAAAGATGTGCTATGGGATGAAATGGATTAACCCGCCGGCAAGTGTGGTAATACTATAAAAAAGAATAGGGTTGCCAAATGACAACCCCATTTCTACTATAGAAAAACTAATTACTGCTTCACGTCCTCTATTTTTACTTCCTCTCCGTTCTTATCCACCAACATCACTTCATCAAAGCCCATTGATTTAAATTGCGGATACTGTGTCGTAGCGTCACCGACGACTAAATAAGCCATTTTTGACTCATCCAAGTATTTATTGGACAGTGACTTATGTTGCTCTAGGGTCATATTCTTGATCACTGCTTCTTCCCCTTCGATATAATTGGCAGGTAAATTATACGTACTCATTTCCTGCAACATCCCTAATAAAGAAGACTGAGTTTCAAACCTACGAGCATTGGATTTGATCAAAGCATTTTTTGTAAATTCCAGGTCATCTTCACTAATGCCCTCCTTGTATTTAGCGATTTCTTCTTTAAAAATAGCCACCGACTCCCCTGTAGTATTTGTACGCACACTAGAAGATGCGGTAAAGGTTCCGGGTACTTTTCCTCCACTAAAACCGGTGCGAGCTCCATAGGTAAATCCTTTTTCTTCTCTCAGAATTAAGTTCACATTTCCATTAAAGGATCCACCCAATTTGTAATTCATCACTTCTAAAGGATAAAAATCCGAATCGGTGCGTGGAATAGCGATGTACCCAATATTTATGACCGATTGCTTCGCGCTTGGTATATCTACGAAATATAAAGAGGATTTATCACGATTGTTTGCAATAGGATATTCCGGGATCGAAACTTCCTTCGCTTTCCAAGACGCTGCCAACCCCTCAAGGTCTTTTAAGGCAGTGGCCTGATCAATTTTCCCTACGATATGGAAATTTGTGATGGATGGTGAAAAGTTCTTTTCGTAAAAAGCTTTCAAATCATCTACCGTAATTGCTTCTACTGAAGCTTCATCCCCTCTAGTTGGATAACTAAAGATATGATCTTCTCCATATAACAATTTGTTATAAACATTTCTTGCTACAGTATTCGGATCCGCTGCAGAGCGTTTTATCTGGTTGATCGTTGCTGTTTTGATTCGACCAAATTCCTCTTCATCCCAACGTGGTTCCAACAGGATCTCCTTCACCAGATCTATCGTTTTATCAAAATTACGAACTAAGGTATTTCCTTGAACGATGATGGATTCATTGGTTGTATACATATTGATACTGGCTCCCAGCATTTCGATCTCTTCTTCCAATTGCTCAGGCGTTTTGTTCGCTGTTCCTTCCATCATAAGGCCTGTGATCAAATTGGCCACTCCATTTTTGTTCTTATCGTCCATCAAATGTCCACCTTCAATGACCAAGCTGAAATTAACCGTTGGAATTTCATTTTGCTCAATTCCAAATACCTTCATTCCATTGGCCAGTTCCGCATTCCATGAGGTTGGAATACTTAAAGCGGGAGCAGGTCCTTGAATTGGTTCAACCGAACGATCAAAGTTGGAAGGTGTTTTAGCTATCTCATCGTTCTTTTCTTCGATCACCTTTGAAACGTTTTCTTTGATCTCCTCTTCAACCACAGCTGCTTTTGCAGAATTTTCGGCGATAAGTGTCATCTGTCCTTTTGGAACGAAACTGGTTATCACGTAGGGTTTGCCTTTGATATATTTTTCATATACCCGCATTACATCTTCCTTGGTCACTTTTTTTATGTTTTCAATATCTTGTTGAATAAAACCGGGATCTCCCGTGAAAACATTATACTGGCATAACTGAAAAGATTTTCCTAACACACTACTAATATCATTGTAAAACTCAGTTTCAAGACCTGCTTTTATTCGTTCAATGTCCCGATCGGTCACCCCCTCTTTTTCGAATAATTCGAAAGATTCCATAATGGCCGCTTCCACATTATCAAGATCAATACCGTCGTTGGCAGTGATCCTTATATGAAATTCCCCGGCCAATTGTTGTGAATCATTATAAGCTGAAGTTCTTGAGGTGAGTTCTTTCTCTTTGACTAATACTTTATACATTGGTGCTTTCTTTCCACTGGAAAGAATTTCTCCTAAAAAATCCAAGGCATAAGCATCGGTTGTATATTGTTCAATGGTCGGCCAAACCATATTCAATTGAGGTGCCTGGGCAAAATTATCTTCATGATAAAACCTCTTCGTTTCCACAAGGGTCACCGGCTGTGGCTGCAACGGCACAACTTCTTGTCTTTTCTTGATTTCTCCAAAATATTTTTCGATCAACGCCTTCGCCTCTTCCGTTTCAAAATCACCCGCTAAAACTAAGGTTGCATTATTGGGACCATAAAATCGATCATAAAACTCACGAACATCTTCAACGGTTGCATTTTGTAAATCAACTAATTCACCGATCACTTGCCAATTATAGGGATGTCCTTCAGGGTATAGATTCTTGTCTAAGACCCAATTGGTATGACCATAAGGGTTGTTGTCCACTCCTTGTCTTTTCTCGTTCTGTACCACTTCTTGCTGATTATTAAAGGCTCCTTCCGTGACAGTGTTTATCAGATACCCCATCCTGTCGCTCTCTAACCACATGACCATTTCCATAGCATTTTTTGGAACTACTTCATAATAGATAGTCCCATCTTTCCAGGTCCCGCCATTTAAAGTCCCTCCTGCATCTTGCACTTTCTTAAAGAATTGATCTTGGGGTACATTTTCCGATTCCTGAAATAGCATATGCTCAAAAAGGTGAGCGAATCCGGTACGTCCCGTTTTTTCGCGATTTGAACCCACTCCATATTGAATGGCCAGTGACACAATGGGGTCGCTTTTGTCCTGATGAAGCACTACATCAAGTCCATTAGCCAATTCGTATTTTTCAAAGTCGATGGAAAGTTTGGCACTATCCTCCGAAGACTTATTATTCTTATCGCAGCCGGTTAAAACAAAAGCTACGATCAATAAAGCAAAGAATTTATGAAACATTTTTAAAGAGTTTATTATAACTATAAAGATACCATGCTTAAAACTATCCTTCCTTAAAGTGGAGTTAAAACGACCGAACCATTTTATAAAAAATGCAATTTTTTTCTAACTGACCTTTATCATATTATAGGACTTATAAATTAACCAACTTGTTCATAAATTGGCTCATTATGGGAGAGCACCCTTCGACTTTTAAAACCTCCAAAGAATGTCAGGCAGAATATATTGAACATTTACTGCTTGATATTGAAGCTTTGGAATTTCTTTTGACACATGATCGCTTTGAGAAAGGGATTACTCGAATTGGAGCTGAACAAGAATTTTGTTTAGTGACAAAGGATTGGCGACCGGCTGTTTGTTCAGATGCGGTATTAACATCTTTGGATGATCCACATTATACGACCGAACTCGCTAAATATAATCTGGAGATCAACATAGACCCTATAGAACTTCAAGGCAATTGTTTTGAAGATGTAGAAAAACAATTGCAAAAATACCTGGACAAGGCAGACCTTATGGCCAAGTCTACGGGTTCCAGGGTAATACTAACGGGTATACTCCCTACGATTTCACAAAATCACCTCAAATTAGATTACATTACAGATCGACCCCGATACAAGGAATTGAACGATCAATTGATGCAACTAAGAGGTTCTAATTTTCACTTACATCTGATGGGTGTTGATGAATTGACCATGTCGCACGACTCGGTATTATTTGAGGCCTGTAACACGAGTTTTCAATTACATCTTCAAATAGATCCTTCCGATTTTATTGCAAGTTATAACTGGGCTCAAGCCATTGCGGGACCACTTCTTTCCATTTGCACCAATTCTCCGGTATTGCTGGGTAGAGAGCTCTGGAGTGAAACAAGGATTGCTTTATTTCGACAAAGTATCGACACTCGAAATCTATCCCTGGCCTTGAAAGATCAAATGCCCAGAGTTTCCTTCGGAAGTAAGTGGGCTCAGGGTAGTATCGTCGATATTTATAAAGATAATATCGCCCAATATAAAACCATCTTATCGAAAGAGATTGACGAGAATTCATTAGTAGACGCGAAAAATGGTAAAATACCCAAGTTAAAAGCGCTTGGGTTATACAATGGAACCATTTACCCTTGGAATCGGGCATGTTATGGGGTAGGCAACGGAAAACCTCATTTACGGATTGAAAATAGATACCTCCCGGCCGGTCCAAGTATCCTTGATGAAATGGCCAATTTTGCTTTATGGGTAGGTTTAATGACCGGAAGACCTTCTATGTTTGATAACATGCCTAAAGTAATGGCTTTTCAGGACGCCAAATCCAACTTTATAAAAGCAGCCCGATACGGCAAAGAGGCCGTTCTATGTTGGGAAGGTGAATTGCTGCCTGCCAAGCGGCTACTTAAAGACAGATTATTGCCCATCGCCAAGGATGGACTAAAAAGTATGGGAATTCCTGCGGCAACTATTCAAAGATATTTTGAGGTGATCGAAGGTCGGATGGAAGGTAAAACAGGATCGAAATGGATCGTTTCCAATTATCGCAATCTTCAGAAAACACAAAAAAGTGACCATGCCCTTCGCTTAATCACCCGTGCCATGTATAAGAATCAGAAAAAAAGTCTTCCCGTACATCTTTGGCCTGATGTCACTTCTCAAAAAAAACTGCTCGATTTTACGCCCTGGGTGGGTCATATCATGTCTACCAGATTGCTTACAGTTAAGAGGAACGACCTAGCCGATCTGGCTACAAGTATTATGCAATGGAAAAATATTCATCATATGCCTGTTGAAGATGAAAAGGGAAAACTTTGTGGTCTATTAACCTGGACACATGTTGAAAAAAATCGAACAGCCGGAAAGAGCAAAGGAAGATTGGTGGAAGACATCATGGTAAAAAACGTATTGACTGTAAATTCAAATACTCCTATACCTGATGCCATTGCACTGATGAAAAAGAATTGTATCGGGTGCCTTCCTATACTTCAGAACGAAGAATTAATAGGCATTATTACCATTAAAGATGTTATCCCCTACGACCATGCATAAAACACCTGCCAAGCTCGATTTGCCTATCTACCAAAGAGTTATAGGGCAAATTGAAGGTGCACTTCCCGGTCCTACCTTAATTTTTGTGGGCGGGATACATGGTAATGAACCTAGCGGGGTTATAGCGCTTCAAAACGCCATCGCTGAGATACAACCTCTAAAGAAGCAATTAAAGGGTAAAGTGATTGCCTTAGCCGGAAATATCGGGGCATTGCAACAAGGTTTACGCTACAGGGATATCGATCTCAACCGACAATTTACCAGAGAAAAAATGAAGTCGCTTCAAACGAAGCATACCGAAGAATCTAATGAAATAGAGGAACAACGTGAACTTTTTAATACTATTGAACAAATACTGGAAACTGAAACAGGACCTTTTTATTTCTTTGATCTTCATACCACCTCCGGAGAAACTATTCCATTTCTTACGGTCAATGACAGTTTATTGAATCGAAAATTTACGAAACAATATCCTTTGCCAATCGTTCTAGGGATTGAAGAATATTTAGAGGGACCGTTGTTAAGTTATATCAATGAACTGGGATATGTTGCTTTCGGCTTCGAAGCCGGACAACATACTTCAGAAAAGTCGTTACAAAATCATTTTTCCTTTGTGATGCTATCTTTAGTATATACAGGATGCATGGTTCCAAAATCAATAGGTTTTAAAAAATATTACCAACAACTTTCTAATGCAGTTCACAAGAACTTTATTTTTTATGAAATTATCTATCGTCATGAAGTTTCAATAAAAATGAAATTTAAGATGAATCCCGGGTTTGAGAATTTTCAGAGGATAAGAAAAAAAGAAGTTTTAGCAATTCAAACGGGAGGTGTCATCAAAGCACCTCAATCAGGAAGAATATTTATGCCTTTATATCAAGGGAAAGGTAATGATGGTTTTTTTATCATTCAAAAAATACCCATCCTATTTCTATGGATTTCCAAATGGGTTCGTAATATTCAATTGGATCGCTTGTTAGTGCTTCTACCCGGAGTGAGATGGAAGACACATATGCGGGAAGAGCTTTTGGTAAATCGGAAAGTGGCCCGCTTTCTTGCCAAAGATCTATTTCACCTCCTGGGATACCGTAGCAAGAAGTGGGATCACACCCATTTTGTAATGAAAAATAGAGAAAGGACTTCCCGCAAAAAAGAATATATGAAAACTCGGTGGTATTAATATATCCAGCGCTTCTTGAAGCCTATTTTTGTTTGATTTTACCTATTTTTAAGCCGGAATACCTTCTTAATACTTTGTTATCTTTACACATCCCCTTATTGGAAAGCACACCTAATGTAAAAAACAACATGAAAAAAATAATAGGCTCATTATTTCTCTTTATTACCATTTGGACAAATGCACAAGAAAATACATCTTATAATCCAAGTAAAGAACCAACCCAAAAGGCACCAATTCTGCTGGAGAACATCCAGGATTTAAAAAACTTTAAAAACCCCGTACAAGGTGACATAGCCTATGTACAAGGATATTATACCATCAACGATCGCGGAGGCGGGTATTTTTATTATTTGAATCCAACCAATGCGGTCGGTCTAACACCTGATAGTGGTATGAACATCGCTCCAAATGAAGGGATCGGCATTTGGAAACGCATTAATTACGGGGAAATTAGTGTTGCCTTTTTTGGTGCGAAAGGAGGAGATACACTTGACGACACATTGGCTGTTCAAGAGGCCATCGATTTCGTTGCTAATTATTTTAAAACATCGGCTCCCAAGGGTGGAATTGTTAATTTTCCGAAAGGGACTTATTACGTACAAGAAATTATCCTACGGAATAGAGTCTCTTTGGTGGGCGAATTTGGTGGGACTATTATAAAACCTTCAAAAAATTCGAGGGGTGAGTATAACAACAGTTTGGTTCGATTGGATGACGGATTTGTCGAATTCATTAGATTGGATGGTTTTATGTTTTACGGTGATATTGTTTCCGAAAATTCAAGCGGGGATCCATCATCTGCTACGGAAGAAGTGAATATGCATTGTTTTGATTTCAATGGGGATAACACAGATGGTGGTTTGTGGTATTCAAATTTTAAGAATATCGCCATTCGAAAATTCAAAAAAGACGGAATCAGATTGCTAGGAGGCACTGATTATGAAAAAAATAATCTCTACAATCGAGTAAATCAATTTATTTCCTTTGAAAATGTTAGAATTATAAAATCTAATGCTATTGATAGTCGTGCCATTTACATGTATGGCCAGAATGCACAAATAAATTTCATCAACTGTACTTTTTCCGGTACTAATGGAATCTCAAATCTTGGGACCAATGTATGGATCGAAAGCACTTCTCAAGACCCACAGGGTCAATTTGAACCCGGACCACAATCTTCGCTGATAAATTTTGATACTTGCACGATTGAGCACAGTGAATTAGGATTTCTGATGTTGGGCGCCTATGCGATTAATATCAAAGGATGTTGGTT
>JAHEMZ010000010.1 GCA_024643385.1 Flavobacteriaceae bacterium
TCAATTCCGTAGTATGGATCGACCTTAATGGAGATGGATTTCCAGATGCTTTGACTGCCGGAGATTGGTCACCGATTGCTGTCTGGATGAATAGCGGATCACGATTAGTGCTTCAACACGACAATGGTCTGGCACAATCCCATGGCTTTTGGAACACGATCAAGGTGAGTGATTTTGACAACGATGGGGACGTCGATATCGTGGCGGGAAATTGGGGTCTAAATACTCGACTAAGTGCTTCCGTAAAGGAACCTGTTACGCTTTATAAAACCGATTTCGACGGAAATCATTCGGAAGAGACCTTAGTCACTTATTTTTATCAAGGAAAAGAAACAACCTTATCATCCAAGGAAGAGTTGGCTAAACAATTACCGATGATCAACAAGAAATATCTTTCTTACAATGAATTTGCCAAGGCATCCACAACCGAAATCTTTGGTCGTGAAAAACTTGAGAAGGCGCTTCAAAAGAAAGTTTATATGCTAGCTTCCGGCTATTTTGAAAATATTGGAGATAACAATTTTAAGTTTCATCCCCTACCCTTTGAGGCACAATTATCTTCCGTGAACGATATTTGGATAGAAGATCTAAACGGAGACTCCTTTCCGGATCTTTTATTGGTTGGAAATAATTACGAAGTGAGCACCCAATTAGGCAGATTAGATGCCCTTCACGGGGTGTTGCTGCTGAATGACGGGCGTGCTCACTTTACCGCCCAAAACGCCTCAGACATTCCTATATTGGGAGCCTGTAGACATATTGAAAAAATTAATTTAAATGGTCAAGCATTCTGGATCATTACCCGGAATAGTGAAAAACCCCTATTTATAAAAAGAAACAAGCAATAGTTCCTATGAATTTTAAGAAAATATTACTTATCAGCAGTGCTCTTCTTATCATCAGTTGTGACTCTTCCAAAAAAGAAGATACTTCCTCAAATGAGAAAAGCAATACCCTCTTTACACTGGTGGGCTCAGAACAATCGAATATCACATTTACCAACGTTGTGAAAAATCAGAAGGATTTCAACATTTTCAAATACCGCAACTTTTATAATGGAGGAGGGGTTGCTATTGGGGATATAAACAATGATGGCTTAGCCGATATTTATATGTCTGCCAACATGGGAAAGAATAAATTATACCTCAATAAAGGCAATTTTGTTTTTGAAGATATTTCCGAATCCGCAGGGGTGGAAGGAAATAAACCTTGGTCTACGGGGGTACTTATGGTTGACGTGAATCAAGATGGGCTTCTGGATATCTATGTGAGCAATGCGGGAAATATGGAAGGGGAAAACCACAATAATGACCTGTATATCAACAATGGAGATCTCACTTTTACCGAAAGGGCTAAAGAGTTCAATTTGGCCGAAACCGGATTTACAACCCATGCCAGTTTCTTTGATTATGATAAAGACGGGGATCTGGATGCCTATATCCTTAACAATAGTAATATACCTGTAAGTAGTCTTGGTTTTGCCCATCAAAGAGATGTTCGGGCGCAAGATTGGAATGTGCCTAAAATGTTTCGAGGAGTGGGTGATATGCTGCTAAGAAACGATAACGGAAAATTTGTCGAGGTGAGTGAGGAAGCAGGAATTTATGGTAGTTTGATCGGTTTTGGATTAGGAGTTATGGTAAGTGATGTTAATAATGATCTCTATCCCGATATCTATGTCTCCAACGATTTCTACGAGCGAGATTATCTTTATATCAATAATCAGGACGGAACGTTTACCGAAGATATAAAAAATTGGACCTCTCACCTTTGCTTATCAGCCATGGGAGTAGATATGGCCGACATTAATAACGATGGAAATGCGGACATATTCATCACCGACATGCTTCCCGAAGGTGATGAACGTGTAAAATCGGTTATGGAATTTGAAGGGTATAATGTCTTCAAGATCAAACAAAGTAAGGATTTCTTTCAGCAGTATATTCAAAATACGCTTCAACTAAATAATGGAAATGGCAGTTATTCCGAAATTGCTTACTTCAGCGGAGTATCTGCAACCGATTGGAGTTGGTCGGGACTACTATTTGATATGGACAACGATGGATTCCGCGATATCTTTGTCACTAATGGAATCAACCATGACCTCACCGATCTGGATTTTGTGGATTTTTTCGCGAATGACATAATTCAAGAAATGGCTTTAACCGGAAAAAAAGAGGCCATTGATTCGATCATTAACAAAATGCCGGTATTTCCAGTCCCAAACTACGCCTTTAAAAACAATGGAGATCTCACCTTTAAAAATGAAGCGGATGAATGGGGACTGGGCGTCCCAAGTATGTCGAACGGCGCTGCTTACGGAGATCTGGATAACGATGGGGATCTGGATCTGGTGGTAAACAATGTGAACATGCAGGCCTTTGTGTATCAAAATCACACCAACGAGATCAATCATTTTAATTACTTGAAACTTAATTTCGAGGGGAGTGAAAAGAACCGATTCGCGATTGGAACATCGGTCAAACTCTATTACGATGGTAATATCGTATTACAAGAATTGTATCCTTCCAGAGGATTTCAATCTTCCATGGAATATCCAATGACCATTGGGCTAGGTACCTACAAAAAAATAGATTCCTTGCGTGTAATATGGCCAAACAATAAAACTACACAATTGAAAGATGTTGCTGCTAATCAAACTTTGTTGTTAAAGCAATCTGAAGCGACAGCGGATTATAAAATTCCAAAAAAGACGGCACAAAAAACGCTTTTAAAGGAGCTGGCAAATACCTCATTAGTTAAACATGAGGAGAATACTTATAATGATTTCGATTACGAAGGGCTTTTGGGT
This sequence comes from Flavobacteriaceae bacterium, assembly GCA_024643385.1. Lineage (GTDB taxonomy): Bacteria > Bacteroidota > Bacteroidia > Flavobacteriales > Flavobacteriaceae > JAHEMZ01. The sequence goes on from JAHEMZ010000010.1 coordinate 2,813, forward strand.
AAAATGATCTCACAGGAAGGACCCTGCATGGCGGTCGGTGATATCAATGGTGATGGTAATGAAGACGTGTTTATGGGAGGGGCCAAAGGACAATCCGGAAACATCTTTATTCATACCGGAAATGGATCGTTAGTCTCAAAAAATAATACTGTCTTTTTAAAAGATGCCTCATTTGAGGATACTGCGGCTGCGTTCTTTGATGTAGACAATGACTCGGATCTGGACTTAATGATAGGATCCGGTGGCAATCAGGTGGATGAATCAGATCGAGAATCCATCCGGCTCTATCTCAATGATGGTAAAGGCAATTTTACAAAAGCAACGTTGCCTGCCATTTCAAATATTAATAACATTTCAGTGATCGCGCCAAATGATGTGGATGGAGATGGAGATCTGGATGTTTTTGTCGGTTCCCGAAGTATCATTGGGGTCTATGGTGTAGATCCCTCACATGTATTCCTTGAAAATAAAGGTAATGGCGTGTTAGAGGATAGATCAAAAGAAGTGACCCCCGCGTTAAAAGCCAGTGGTATGATCACCGATGCCAAATGGGTGAATCTTTCACCTTCAACCCCGAAGGTTTTGGTTACCGTATCAGATTGGGGTGCCCCTAAAATATACAAGTATGCAAATGGTACTTTAACCGAAAGTGATAATCCTTTTGCCTCCTTGGAGGGATGGTGGAACATACTACAACCAGCCGATCTGGATGGAGATGGAGACACAGATTTCGTAATGGGAAATCAAGGGAAAAATCTGCATTACAAACCGACTGAAGAAAACTATATGAAGTTGTGGGTCAATGATTTTGACAACAACGGAACCTATGAGCAAATCATCACTCAAAATCTGAATGGAAAAGATATGCCTATTCATCAAAAAAGAGAGATGACAACACAAATGGTTTCTTTGAAAAAACAGAACCTTAAAGCATCTGAATATGCAAAGAGATCTATTCAGGAAATATTTTCTGAAGCTGTCCTTAAAAATGCAAGGGTAAAAAAAGTTTCAACTTCAGAAACAATTATTGCCATTAATAACGGGAACGGTACTTTTCAGATCAAGGCGTTGCCGCCCAGAACGCAACTTTCCTGTGTTTGCGGAATTACCTGTGCTGATGTGAATAAAGATGGTAATATGGACATCATCATGGGTGGAAATAATTTTGAGTTCAGGCCTCAATTTTCTCGTTTGGATTCAGACTATGGCAGTGTATTACTAAATGACGGAAATGAAAATTTCAGTTGGCAAGATTATAATACCAGTGGATTTTTCATTCGTGAGGAAGTAAAACACATTCAGCAATTCAAGGATAAAAATGGCAAATCCTTTATCATCGTAGCGATCAATAATAATAAACCCAGAGTATTTGAAGCTAATCCTTAAATATTACCCTCTACTCCTGTTGTTAATTTTTGGAGCGTGCGAGCAGCCCGAAGAAACCCTCTTCCAATTGCTCCCTGCATCGGAATCAGGTATTACGTTTGAAAACACATTAACAGAAACCGATTCCCTGAATATCCTGGATTATCTTTATTTCTATAATGGGGGCGGCGTAGCCATGGGAGATATTAATAATGATGGCTTGGCCGATCTCTACTTTTCTTCCAATCAAGGAAAGAACAAATTGTACCTAAACAAGGGAAACCTCAAGTTTGAAGATATCTCTGAAAGTGCCGGAGTACAAGGAACTAGTTCCTGGAATACCGGGGCGGTCATGGTAGACGTGAACGGTGATGGCTGGTTGGACATCTACGTTTCAGCCGTAGTGGGCATCAATGGCTTTGAAGGACATAATGAACTTTTTATCAATAATCAGGACCACACTTTTAGTGAAAAATCGGCGGAATACAGACTTGACCTCCAATGCTATGGAACCTCATCGGCATTCCTGGACTACGACTTGGATGGTGATCTGGATTTCTATATAGTAAATCATGCCGTTCACACACAAGAGTCCTTTGGCAGAGCACAAATTAGGAATGTCCGTAATGAAAAGACCGGAGACCGACTCCTCCGTAATGATGGGGATACATTTACTGATGTAAGTGAGGAAGCTGGAATCTATGGTGGAGTAAACGGATATGGTTTAGGCATTGCAGTGGCCGATTTTAATAAAGATGGCTATCCCGATATCTACATCGGGAATGATTTTCATGAAGACGACTATTTCTATATCAACAATGGTGATGGTACTTTTACGGAAAGTCTGAAACAGTATTTTGGTCATACCAGTCGCTTTTCTATGGGGAATGATGTGGCAGACATCAACCATGACGGGTGGCCGGATCTTATTTCTTTGGATATGTTGCCGGAAGATGATGAGGTAATAAAATCGTCGGAAGGGGATGATATGTATCAGACGCTAAAGATGAGAACCCAACAATACGGATATCATTATCAGTACAGCCGAAATATGCTTTTTACGAGTCAGCAAGGAAACTCGTATCTTGAAACAGCGCTATTAAGCGGTGTGGCCGCAACCGATTGGAGTTGGAGCGCCCTCTTCGCCGATTATGATCTGGACGGCGAAAAGGACCTGTTCATTTCCAACGGAATTCCTAAAAGACCTAACAATCTGGACTATATAAAGTTCATTTCCAATGAGCAAATTCAACGTTCTTTGAATGATAGTCGACTGATCGACGAGAAAGCCCTACAGATGATGCCTTCCGGGAAAGTGGCTAATTACTTCTTTAAAGGGGATGGTCAATTGCATTTTGAAAATGTAAGTCAAAAATGGAGCTCTGCACAGCCCGGTATTTCCGGAGCCAGTGCTTTAGGTGACTTGGACAATGACGGAGATCTGGACTTAGTGACCAATAATATAAATGAGTCCGCGAGTGTGTACATTAATACCACTAATGGGAAAGCAAATTACCTTAAAATTGAGTTAGCCTATCAAGGGAAAAATACCAAAGGGTACGGAACAAAAATCTATTGTTATGCCAATGGACTCATGCAATACCAGGAATTATATACCGTTCGGGGATTCCAAGCTTCTTCCCAACCTTTATTGCATTTTGGACTAGGTAATCTCTTGAAAGTTGATTCCTTACAGATCGTTTGGCCGGATCGCAGTGAACAAATTCTCAAGGACGTAGGCGTAAATCAAAACTTATTGGTTTCCCATAAAAACACACATCCTTCAATCGTAAAAGCAGTTTCTAATGATCCGTTGTTTCGAAAGGTTGATGACAATCTAGGGATCGATTTTGTGCATAGAGAAGACAATCATACCGACTTCAATTATCAAAAGCTTATCCCCTATGAAGTTTCCGATAGAGGTCCCTGCGTAGCAATAGGAGATCTGGATGGTGATGGTACCGACGATATTATGATCGGAGGCGCCAAGGATCAACCGGCACAGGTTTTTATCCAAAATACAGATGGGTTCCAAAGGATCGACTACCCGGAGTTGATTGCGGACAGTATTTATGAAGATGTGACCGCCGAAATTGCGTTACAAGAAAAATCAAATACATACAGCATCTTCGTCGGTTCCGGTGGCAATGTGATCTCTCCCTCCGTTAAAGTGTTGGACGACCGGAAATACAAGATCGAAGGATCACAGCTAAAAAAGGAAAATTTTAATACCGACCTTGTCAATACGGGGATCATCACAAGCTGGAGGGATCTTACCTTTATTGGTAATTATACGTCTCCTTTGGACTTTGGTAAAATCCCCACCTCGTATCTTTTGAAAGAGGGAAAAATTCTGCAAAGTTTTGAAGCATTGGGGATGATCACTAATGCCATCTGGGATGATTTTGATGAAGACGGACAAATGGACCTTATTGTAATCGGAGAATGGATGGCCCCCAAATTCTTTAAAAATATGAGTGGAAAATTCAAAGAGGTTCACCCGCTGAAAGAAAAATTAAACGGCCTATGGCAAGCGATAATTCCTTTTGATATCGATTCAGATGGAGATATGGACTATTTGTTGGGCAATTGGGGGCTGAACAGTAAATTTTCAGCTTCTTCGAATGCGCCTATGAAAATGTACTATTCCGATTTCGATGGAAATGGGACTACTGAAACTATTTTGACGATTGAAAGGAATGGAAAATATTATCCTCTTTTAGGAATGGACGAGTTAGCCGGTCAGATGGTGTTTCTGAGAAAAAAATTCAATACCTATGAAGAGTTTGCCGGTAAGACCATTGAAGAAATAATGGGAGATGCCTTGCAAAAAGCACAGGTTTTTGAAGTACATAAACTTGCCTCCGGAATATTGCGTAACCACAATAATACCTTTACTTTTGAAGCATTCCCCGGTTCCTTACAGATTTCGCCCATCAAGGAATTTGTGAAAATGGATTTTGACGGAAATGGCAAAGAAGAAGTGCTTGCGGCAGGCAATTACTTTGGCGTTATTCCTTTTCACGGCAGATTTGACAGTTTCCCGGGAGCAATGATCTATGGTGATCGACAGTACCAATTGGGAAGTGAATTAGGACTGAATTTGATGCAAAAATCGGTGAGACATTTAAAGATTATTAAAATAAGTAGCAAACCCTATTTACTAATAGTATACAATAATAATAAAGCTGAAGTATATGAGATCAATCCATAAAACAATACTATTATTCGTGCTGCCAATGATCTTGGCCGGCTGTCAAAAAAGTGAACCCATTGTCATTACTTCCACCGATTTTCAAAATGAAGTGGATAAAGTCACGGAGATAATGATCCACGATATCTTTTCCCCTCCGGTAGCCAGTCGGATTTTTGCCTATCCGAACATTGCGGCCTTTGAAATTATTACTCAAAGTGATAGTTCCTACAGATCGTTGGCCGGGCAGATAAAACACCTCTCACCTATTCCTAAAAATGAAGACCCATTGGTAAATTATCAATTGGCGGCATTGATCGCCCATATGGATGTAAGCAAATCTGTTATTTTTTCCGAAGAACGTATGGAGAGCTACCGAGATAGCCTTTATCAGGTTTGGGGGAAACAAAACGAATCAGAGTTTGAAGCGTCAAAGAACTATGGTCTCGCGGTGGCCGATTATATTAAGAAATGGATGGATTCAGATAATTATAAAGAAACTCGTACCATGCCCAAATTTACCGTAATTACTGAAGATCCCTCTCGATGGCAACCCACACCTCCCTCTTATATGGACGGAATAGAACCGCATTGGGATAAAATCAGACCGTTTGTGCTAGATTCGGCATCGCAGTTCAAACCCACCCCTCCCCCTGCCTTCTCCTTGGAAAAAGAAAGTCCGTTTTTTAAAGAACTTTCCGAAGTATACAATATTAGTGAGCGAATCACTGCCGTTGGAGATGATTCAGAAGAAGTACAGATCGCCCAATTTTGGGATTGTAATCCATATGTATCGGTAACTCGGGGCCATTTGATGTTTGCCACTAAAAAAATCACTCCCGGGGCTCATTGGATCGGTATTGCTGAAATTGCGACAAGAGATAGCAAATCTAACTTTAATGAAACCGTATACGCCTACACTAAAACATCTATTGGAATTTTTGATGCGTTTATCAGCTGTTGGGATGAAAAATACCGTAGCAATCTAATTCGTCCGGAAACTTTGATCAATCAGCATATTGATGAAAACTGGAAACCGATCTTACAGACACCTCCATTTCCTGAATACAGCAGTGGACATTCTGTGGTTTCCGGTGCTTCGGCCACCGTTTTAACGAACATTTTTGGGGACAACTTCAAATTCTTGGATGATACCGAATTGCCATATGGTTTACCCATAAGAACCTTTTCATCTTTTAATAAAGCAGCTCAGGAGGCTGCCATTTCGAGAATGTATGGCGGCATCCATTACCGTGCCGCGGTTGAAAATGGATTACAACAGGGGATCAGTGTTGGAAATTTAGTGAATGAACGTCTTCAAATGAAAGTCGAATAAGTAATGAAAAAAGTTAAATGGATCGTTGGGATTGCAATTCTTGTAACCCTTACTTGGTATTTTTTTCTAAAACCGGAACATTATCGGATTACTTTTACCACGCGCCAACCACCGGGAGTAGTTTATCACCATATCAAGGATTGGCCCATTTACGGTAAGAAAGATTCGTTGAACGTTCACTTGACTTCCGGTGAAAGATATGCTGAATTACAGCAGGAAGTGTCCATCCACGATTCACTCTTCCAATACGACTGGGATTTCAAACGGATCAATGATTCTTTGACGAAAGTCACAGCAAATATCACGGACCTTCAACATCCATGGCTTCAAAAACTACAAGTCCCCTTTTACAAGAATCCATTTGTTAAGAGAAGTATTTTGAATGTCAAGCATATTGGAACAGAATTGCTCCATAAACAAGAGAACTTTAAGGTCGTTGAAATTACCGACACAATTTTTCCTGTGACGTACTGCGCCTACATTAAAGTTAGTTCCTCCCTAAAGTTGAAAGCTAAGAACATGCTTTCGAGTATAGGTGTGATCATGTTGTATATTAAAGACAACGGCATTTCCCTGAATGGAGATCCCTTCCTTGAAGTGACCCATTGGGATCAGGAAAAAGACAGTATTGATTTTAATTTTTGCTTCCCTATCAGAGAAAAAGATTCGCTGCCGCCTCATCCCGAAATACTATTTAAAAAGACCACTCCCCTTCCTTCTTTAAAAGCCGTGTTCCATGGCAATTATAAAATTTCGGATAATGCATGGTATTATTTACTGGACTATGCAGAACGAAATGAACTAGAAATAGAAGAAACCCCAATTGAGATCTATCTGAACGACCCACATCAAGGAGGAAATAGTTTAGAATGGAAAGCACATATTTTGTTACCTTTAAACAAGAAAAAATAACTTTCGAAATTTAGATCTGTTACCTATTTTTAAAAAGTTGTTATTAAAAGTCCCTCTATTTCCAAGCTATGGATTCATATTTTCAAAATCTCTATAAAGACGCTGTTAATCTACTTCATCAGCTAACCACCCCCGATGGAATTTTAGCCAGCACGATCGAAGCCGACAATTACAAACGCATCTGGGCAAGGGATAGTATCGTTTGTGGGCTTGCGGGATTGTGGATAGAGGACCCCTTCCTGATCGATGGTCTGAAAAACTCTTTGCTTACTTTATCAGAACAACAACATCCTGTTGGGATGATTCCGTCCAATGTACTTCCCGGAACAGATAATGTTTCATTTGGCAGTTTGGTGGGTCGGATCGACGCGACGACCTGGTTTGTTTTGGGTAGCTGTTTATATTATCAAAAAACAAGAGATCAGCAGACGTGGAAACAATTACAACCCAGTATCGAAAAATGTCGGATTTTTCTAAAGGCAGCTGAATTCAATAGCAAAGGATGGATCTATACACCACTAAGCGGGAATTGGGCCGATGAATATCCTATCCACGGCTATACGCTATATGACAACGCATTACGACTATGGGGTGAGAAATTGTTTTTAGAAATAGAACAGCAAAACGAAGAAATAATCGATCGCATACTAAAAAGAACAAAGGCGAACTTTTGGCCTAGCGAAGTTATCGATCCCTCTCTTATTTATCAAAGACCTCCTTTTCAAAAGGCCATGAAAGAAAAGACACAACATTTTTCAGCCTTTATTTTACCCGGAGTGTACGACCAGCGTTTTGACGCCGCCGGAAATGCCTTGGCAATGCTTCTTTTTAGTTTAGATGAAAAACAAAAAGGTGATATGTCGGATTATATTGCATCGCTGGAAAAGGAACTAGGTACTCGCTTGATTCCCGCATTTTGGCCCATTATTACTGAAGAGAGCAAGGATTGGGATCTGCTGGCAGGCAATTATTCTTTCGATTTTAAAAATAGTTCGGGGGATTTTCACAATGGAGGAATTTGGCCGGTTTGGATGGGACTTTTCTGTTATGCCTTAAGCCGAAATGGACTCAGTTCCGACGTGAAGAAAATTATTGAAGCCTTCCTAAAAGCAGTTCAAGAGAACAAAGATTGGGAGTTCCAGGAATACTTTAATGCCCATACCCTAAAGGTGGGAGGAAAAACCCAAATGGGTTATACAGCCTCAGGAATCGTGTTTATGAAATTGGCCTTGGAACAGGCAAATTTTTGAATTTCTTAGATTACGATAACGTTTTCGTTGTCATATTCAGAAAATCACGTTCCAAATAATCTTTTTTTCTCAAAAATTGCAGATATTACAGTGTTGATTCCATTTTTTTGGAGTCGATAACAGACACTAACGCCAATTAAATACTCTTCTTATGATTAAAAAACCATCGTTGTCTTTTTGGCAAATTTTAAATATGAACGTTGGGTTTTTAGGAATTCAATACAGTTTTGGTTTACAACAAACGGCTATCAACCCTATATTTCTATATTTGGGTGCGCCTGAGGATATGCTCCCCATTTTAAATATCGCGGGACCTGTTACCGGGCTGATCATACAACCAATTATCGGTGCCATGTCGGATAAAACCTGGTCACAACGATGGGGAAGACGCAAGCCTTATTTTTTGATTGGCGCATTAATGGGAAGCTTGTGTTTATTTGCGTTTCCCCATAGTCCTGTATTGTGGTTTGCCGTGGGTTTATTATGGATCTTGGATGTTGGAAATAATATGGCTATGGAGCCCTATAGAGCCTTTGTGGGAGACAAACTTCCTGAAAAACAGTTGAGCTTAGGGTATCAAATGCAAAGTTTATTTGTCGGTGCCGGAATATTATTGGCCAATGGATCTATCGTCTTATTTCAGTATTTATTTGGTGGAGAATCTATTGAAACCGCAGGGACAATACCGCAGTGGATCTATTATTCCTTTTATATAGGTGCTTTCTTGTCATTGACCACCATCCTATGGTCGGTCATTAAAACTCCCGAAATTCCTCCTTCAGATGAAGAGATGGACGATATCAACAAAATAAGAGCCTTGCCTTTAAGGCAACGCATAGGTAAGCCCTTTATAGAAATTATTGATGCTATCAAAGAGATGCCAAAATTCATGTGGAAAATTGGAGCGGTCTATTTATTCCAGTGGTATGCCTTGTTCATCTATTGGCAATTTACCACGCCTCTCTTTAAACACACTATGAACTATACAACCTCTGAAGCTGCCTCGCAGGCTGCTAAATTGAGTTTGACCTATAATACAGTGACCATGATTGTTGCTCTTGCCTTAGTGCCATTGACGTTGCGTTTTGGTGGTAAAAAGGTGTACGCCCTTAGTTTATTGGGAACCGCTGTAGCGTTATTTTCGATCTCATACATGACAGATCCGAATCTCGTTCTTATACCCATGATCCTATTCGGAATTGGCTGGGCAGCTATGATGGGAATTCCTTACACTATGGTTTCAAAGGTGGTGCCTCAAGAAAGAAGAGGAGTTTATATGGGAATTTTAAATATGATGATCGTAATTCCTATGTTTATTCAAACCCTGACCTTTGGTCCTATCTATAAATATTTATTGGGGAATAATGCCATTAATGCCATGCTATTTGCCGGAGTATTCTTTGCGATCTCTGCTTTTTTAGCCATGCGTTTAAACGAAACCACGTCGGTTTCCGAAAACTAACAACTAAGACAAATCTGTATGAAGAATGCCGGTATTAAAATCTCGCTTTACTTAAATTATTTTGTCTTTGCGATCTTATTGAATAGTGTGGGAATTGTGATTTCAAAATCTATCAATGTGTATGGTGTATCTGAATCCAGCGCATCAATTCTTGAAGCCTTTAAAGACTTACCGATTGCTGTTGTTTCATTTTTAGTAGCCTCTTTCCTTCCTCGCTTTGGATACAAAAGATCGATGCTTGTAGCCCTTTTTATCGTGTTCTTTGGTTGTATAGCCATGTATTTCGGAAACACATTTGATATGGCCAAAATTTTATTTTTAACGGTTGGAGTAAGTTTTGCGCTGATTAAAATCTCGGTGTATACCCTTATTGGTGTCGTTACTGATACACCGCAAGAACATTCTGCACTTATGAGTTCGATTGAAGGTTTCTTCATGGTAGGAATTGCGAGCGCCTATTTTCTTTTCCCGGCATTTTATGGCGACAGTCCTAATGATTGGCTTAGCGTTTATCCTTTTTTGTGTGTGCTCATTGGTCTTTCGTTTATATTTCTGCTATTCTCAAGACTGAATATTCCCATACAAACTTCCGGAAGCAATTTAAAGGAAGATCTGAAAAACTCTATTGGCTTATTGGTCGTTCCGTTGGTTTTGGTGTTTATCTGTTCGGCCTTCTTTTTTGTGATGATTGAACAAGGAGTCATGACCTGGTTACCTCATTTTAATCAAAAGATCTTTTCATTCGGTGAAAAGTTAAGTGTTAATATGGCTGCCATTTTAGCCATTTCATTGGCATTAGGAAGGTTTATAGCGGGCTGGGTTTCCAAAAGAATTAATTGGTCTGTCATCATCGTATTTTGCTCCTTAATTTCAGTCGGAATCCTATTAGCGGTTTTACCACAATTGAAAGTAGATGTGAACGCGATTGAAATCACTTCCTTAGTAAATGTGCCCTTTTTAGGATTTGTTTTGCCGCTTATCGGCCTTTTTATTGCTCCTATTTATCCTTTACTGAACTCGACCGTGTTAAGTCATCTTCCTAAAAATTTACATTCTCCAATGAGTGGTTTAATTATTATATTTTCGGCTTTGGGTGGCACGATAGGATCGAGAATAGTCGGAACCCTGTTTGAGAATATTGGTGGTGTAAAGGCATTCTATTTCTTAATTATTCCTATACTTTTACTAATCATTTCCGTGTTTATCATTAGAAGATTAATTCAAAAACAAGGTGGAAGTACAGATTAAAGAAACTCTCGAAAGGCTTTTGGCGCAGGAAGATACCGACGGCGATAAGAAGATCACTGTCGAGGATCAGGGCCCTAAAAGCTTCCTTTTGGAAAATATTCAAGGTGAAACCTATAAGGTGGAAGGCACTTATTTCCTGTCTAATTTATTACAAGAATTAGTGTTGGCTATGGAAACCGGGGCTGAAACGGCCGAAATTCCAATTGCACATTTGGAAGAAGCACCTACCGTACGAATATCCCGCATGATCAAGGATTATTACTGGGATGGTTTAACCCGAACCATGGACGAAAGAGGCATTGCTGCGTTGTTAAGTGATACTAAAAATGAATCTTTGGAGGCCGAATCCATATTACGAGTCTACGTTCCCTATAAAGACGATCTTGCCCTGGATTATTATATGCAATTGAAACATGAAATGCCGTTGGAAGTTATTCAACTCCCGAAGAAAGTGAGTCCGAAATATGTAAAAAGTCTAAACCACAAACCGGGAATACTTTCCTTAAAACTGAATGAAGATGAAGGCGATGTTTCCGGCGAACCTTTTGTGGTCCCCGGAGGAAGATTTAATGAAATGTATGGCTGGGACAGTTATTTCGAATCGATCGGTCTTTTATTGGACGGCCGAACCGATCTTGCGCTGGCAATGGCCAATAATTTCCAATATGAAATTAAGAATTACGGTAAGATATTAAATGCGAATCGATCCTATTACCTCACGCGAACCCAACCTCCTTTTTACAGCAGTCTTATTCGTGAAGTCTATGAAAAGACCGGCGATAGAAAATGGCTTCAGAGTCAGTTAGAGACCGCCATCAAAGAATATGAAACGGTTTGGATGATAGAAGGTAAAAGACTTACCCAAAATGGCCTGAACCGCTATCTGGCAGAAGGCATTGGCAAACCACCGGAAGCAGAGGAAGGTCATTTTCATCATGAAATTGGGCCCTATGCTGATGCCGCCGGCATGGAGGTAGACACCTATGAAAACCAATACGCATCCGGGGAAATAACAAATCCCGATCTAGATTCTTATTTTGTACACGACCGAAGTGTTAGGGAATCCGGACATGATACTTCGTATCGCTTGGAAGGGAATTGTGCCGATCTGAATTTGGTAGAATTGAATGCTTTTCTTTACAAATATGAAACTGACTTCGCTGAACTTATCCTTAAAGAATTTGAAAATACATTTACCATAGGAGACAGAAATTACGACTCAGAGTATTGGTTTCAGAAGGCAGCCTTCAGAAAGAAAAAATCTGATCAATATTTATGGAATGATGCATCAGGTTTGTACTTCGATTATGATCACCACAAAAAAGAACAAAGCACCTTTGTGTCTGCAACTTTATTTACACCTCTATGGGCAAAAATGTGTTCTCAAGAACAAGCGGAGAGGGTAGTGAAAAATGGGATCCCCTTATTAAAAGAAAAAGGTGGGATCGCTTCCTGTACAGAGGAAAGCAGAGGTCCTATTTCCAAAGAACGTCCGCAAAAACAATGGGATTACCCAAATGGCTGGGCACCTCATCAAATGATGATTTGGAAAGGCTTACAAAATTATGGCTTTAAAAATGAGCTGCAAGAGTTGGTCTACCGATGGTTGTTTATGATCACGAAAAATGCGGTGGATTACAATGGCACCATTCCTGAAAAATACGATGTGGTGAGTGCCACTCATAAGGTCTTTGCAGAATACGGCAATGTAGGTACCGAATTTCAATACATTACAAAAGAAGGGTTTGGATGGATGAATGCATCCTTCCAATACGGCCTATCGCTCTTACATCCTTCCTATATTGAATCATTAAATAATTTAATACCCCCTGAAGAAGTTTTTTAAACGCCATGGAGAAAGATATTGACATCATCTGTGTAGGCGAAGCCTTGATCGACTTTATTGGCGAACAAACGGAAGAACCGATTAAAAACACCAAAGATTATCACCGCTATTTGGGGGGATCTCCCACTAATGTCGCTATGAATATGGCGCGTTTAGGCTTGAAAGTCGAATTAGTGGCCACCGTGGGTAAGGATGGTTTTGGTTACTATATACTGAATCGATTGAAGGAAGCGGAGGTACAAACACATTTCTTAAAGGAAACGCAAGATAAACCCACCACGGTTATTTTTATTAACCGAACACAACACACCCCGGAATTTATACCTTTTCGTGGAGCCGACACGCAAATTTTTAAGGACCAATTACCAGAAAGTCTTTTGCAAAAATCAAGAGTTTATCACACCACTTGCTTTGCATTAAGCCAACAACCTGCGCGGGACACTATTTTGGAACAAGCTGAGAAAGCATATAAATCGGGGTGCCAACTGAGTATTGATATTAATTATTCAGAAAAAATTTGGCCTGATAATCAAGAAGCCAGAAAAGCGATTGAAACTTATTGTAGCTATGCTCCCATGGTTAAAATAAGTCAGGACGATGTAGATCGATTATTAGGCAGAGGCATGTCGCATGAAGATGTATTTGCTTATCTTCATAAGTTGGGCGCCAAAATCATTTGCTTTACCTTGGGTAAGGATGGAGCAAAGTTGAGTGAGCTTGGTAAACCCGTCGTAAGACTATCTGCCTTGAGGGTAGAAAAAATAATGGATGCCACCGGAGCAGGAGATGCGTTTTGGAGCGGATTTTTATTTGCCTATTTGAAAGGAAAATCCAGTGAAAAATGTATGGAGGCCGCATTGCAGATGGCGGCCATAAAGTTGCAAAATGTCGGCCGGATCCCGGATTATGCCGATGTGATTTCAAAAGTGTTAGAAATATAAAACTATAAAACCATGACGATCATTACATTCATTGCATTTACATTACTGGTAGCAGTAATCTCTTATTATGCCACCAGAAAAACCGACGAGACCAGTGCCGACGGATATTTTTTGGGCGGCAGAAGTTTAACTGCGGGAGTGATAGCCGGTTCCTTATTACTCACCAATCTGTCTACGGAACAAATTGTGGGTCTCAACGGACAATCTTATACCGAAGGAATATTAGTAATGGCTTGGGAAACCTTGGCGGCCATTGCCATGGTGGTCACGGCTCTTTTTCTATTACCACGATATTTGAAAGGTGGAATTACCACCGTACCACAGTTTCTGGAAAAGCGATACGACAAGAGTACGAAGGCGATCACCTCAGGTTTATTCCTCTCCGGTTATATGGTCGTGCTACTGCCTATTGTACTGTATTCAGGGGGATTGGCCATTAGTACTATGTTCAATGTTTCGGAAGCCTTCGGAATTTCAAGTACCGCCGCCCTATGGCTCTGTATTTGGGGGATTGGAATTATCGGATCCATCTATGCTATTTTCGGCGGACTAAAAGCTGTGGCGGTTTCCGATACCATTAATGCGATAGGCTTATTGATCGGAGGTCTTATGATTCCCACCTTCGGACTATGGGTTGTTGGAGACGGAAGTTTAGGAACAGGGATTACTAAATTAATGACCGAAATTCCTGAAAAGTTTGTCGCAGCGGGAGGCACAGATTCTTCTATTCCATTCGGAACCATTTTTACCGGAATGATGCTCGTGCAATTATTTTATTGGGGAACCAATCAGGCAATCATACAAAGAGCCCTCGCGGCCAAGAACCTAAAAGAAGGACAAAAAGGGTTGATGCTAGCTGCCTTTATCAAGATTTTAGGACCACTGATTGTGGTACTTCCCGGAATTATTGCTTTTTATTTGTATCAAGATCAAATTACTATTCCGGATGAAGCATACCCAACGTTGGTGAGAGAAGTTCTTCCGGCCTCTTTAGTTGGATTCTTTGCAGCCGTGCTATTTGGAGCTATATTAAGTTCCTTTAACAGTGCTCTCAACAGTTCTGTAACTCTTTTCGGAGTGGATATCTATAAAGAATATTTCAATAAAGAAGCGGATGAAGCAACGGTTGTAAAAAAAGGAAAACTCTTTGGGATTTTTCTAGCCTTAGCTTCCATGTTCATCGCTCCTTTTATCGCTAATGCTCCAGCAGGTCTGTTTGGATACCTCCAGGAGGTGAACGGATGCTACAGCATTCCTATTTTGACCATTATTGTAGTAGGCTATTTAACAAAGAGGGTTCCTGCCATCGCGGCAAAGATCGCGATTTTGTCGGGAGTGATTCTTTACAGTATCAGCCAATTTATATTACAACCTATGTATGGCGAGGATTACCCTCATTTTCTACATGTGATGGCTATATTATTTGTGTTTAACATCTTGGTGATGCTGATCATCGGAAAATTATATCCGCGTGATACCGATTATGTACAGGAATATACCAAGCAAGTAGATATTACGGCATGGAAATACGTAAAACCCGTAGGTTTACTTATTGTTTTAATTGTTGTGTTCACTTATATTTATTTCCAATAATTTGAACAACACCTCTTGTATAAAATCCTGAAGCTACCTTCAGGATTTTTTTTATTTATTACTTTTAACAGTAATTTGTTACTGATATGAAATACCTTTTCATTCTTGCCTTGCTCCTTCCCCTCACTTTATCTGCACAAATTTTGAATGTGGAATCTCTTCGTAAAGTGACCGATACCTCAGGATGGTCCGGTAATGCAGGTTTCAATTTCTCCCTCAAACGAAATGTCAATGATTTTTTGACATTTGGGAGTTCAATACATATTCAGTATAAAACCCCTGTACAAATGGTACTTTTTAAAAATGACATCTCATTTGAAAAAATTAGCGGGGAGAGTTTTGATAATGTAATGGTGTCCCACATACGATACAATTACAATTTATTGCCCAGGATCACTTGGGAAGTATTTACGCAAGCACAATACAACAAAGTCAATTTGATCAAATTTAGAGGTCTTTTAGGAACGGGTCCTAGATTTAAGCTTTTCAATATGGATAAATATAAATTCTATTTAGGAGCTCTTACCATGCTTGAGTACGAAGAACTTATCGATGAGGTAACTCCCATCCAACGCACCCTTAGAGGAAGTGCTTATTTTTCGTTCAGTCTATATCCTTCGGAACATGTTACGATCGTGAGCACCACTTATTACCAACCGAGATTCGACCAATTCAATGATTATCGAATTTCCAGCGATAGTTCGCTTATCGTAGGATTATTTAAAAACTTTGGCTTGAAGACTTCATATTTATTCATTTATGATGCCTTCCCCGCCATCAGTATTCCCAATTCACAGTATTATTTTACGACCGGTTTCACCTATACTTTTGACTAATTTCTATATGAATCGTAAGCTTTTTCGGGAATAAGAGACTACTTCGCTATATTTACGTTTTTCTTTAAAACCAACCGCAAATTAGTTGCGTAAATACAAAAAAATTATGTCCTATTACGATCCCAAAGATTTAAGAAAATTTGGAAATATTACAGAATGGAGTGAAGAGCTCGGTACTAAATTTTTTGATTACTACGGAAAAGTATTTGAAGAGGGTGCCCTCACCGCTCGTGAGAAATCATTGATCGCCTTAGCGGTGGCACATACGGAAATGTGTCCGTATTGTATTGATGCTTATACCAAGGACGGATTACAACGAGGGATCACCAAAGAAGAAATGATGGAAGCTGTACATGTTGGTGCCGCAATAAAAAGTGGAGCGACACTGGTTCACGGTGTCATGATGATGAATAAGGTGAATAAATTAGACGGATAAAATACCCCTATGACCCAATTAAAAACTCAATCCTTACATAAGCGAGAAAGTGATTTGGCTCAGGCCAATAAACAAGTTGAATTTCTGTCCAATGGGATTTTTGCACAAGGGGAACTTCCTAAATTTTCAAACAAAATTGAAGCTTTAGGTCAATTTCCGCTGCAACCTAAGCCGTTGGAAATTCTACAGATCAATATTGGTTATATGTGCAACCAGGTGTGTGAACATTGTCATGTGGATGCCGGACCGGATCGCAAGGAAATTATGACTCGTGAAACGATGCAGCAATGCCTCGATGTTATTCGCACTACTAACGCCCATACCCTTGATCTGACCGGAGGTGCCCCGGAAATGAACCCTAACTTTCGATGGTTTGTTGAAGAGGCAAGTAAGGCCGGCATTAAAGACTTCATCGTGCGGAGTAATCTTACCATCATCGTTTCCAACAAAAAGTACTACGATCTGCCGGAATTCTTTAAAAAATTCAATATCCATGTCGTGAGCAGCATGCCGCATTGGACCAAAGGAAAAACAGATAAACAAAGAGGAAATGGGGTCTTTGACGCGTCTATCAAAGCCTTGAAAATGCTGAATGAAGTGGGATACGGAATCCCCGGCAGCGCATTAAAGCTCGATCTGGTCTATAACCCCAGTGGGGCCTTTTTACCGGGAGATCAATCAGGGCTGGAAAAAGATTTCAAAAAGGCATTATTGGAAGACTTTGGCATTCACTTTCACAACTTGTTTGCGATCACCAATTTACCCATCTCCAGGTTTTTGGATTATTTGATCGCTTCCGACAATTACGAAGATTATATGTATTCACTGGTGGAAGCTTTTAATCCTTCTGCTGTTGCCAATGTGATGTGTACCAACACCCTTTCCGTAAGTTGGGACGGATGGTTATATGATTGTGATTTTAACCAGATGCTGGAATTAAAAGTAGCGAGTAAGGTAAAACATATTTCAGCGTACAACGAAGCGGTATTGAATAATAGAAATATCGTTATTTCACAACATTGTTATGGCTGCACTGCAGGAGCGGGCAGCAGTTGTCAAGGATCCGTAGCCTAATGAAATTATCTGTTTCCATCATTTTTTTATTTATCAGCAGCGTCGGACTGTGCCAGAATGATCTGGATGAGGTCTTGAAAAAATATAACCGCGGGAGCATTCCTTACATCTCTGTTAATGAAACCCGTATGCTGCAACTGCAGGAGAAAGTAATAGTATTGGATGCCCGAGAAAGAGAAGAATTTGAAGTGAGTCATCTGCCATTGGCACATTATGTTGGATACAATGAGTTTTCCGGCGATTCCATTTCCCTTATGATTCCCGATAAGGATCGATCCATCGTGGTTTATTGCTCTATTGGGATTCGTTCTGAAAAAATTGCGGAGAAATTGAAAAAAATGGGGTATCAGAACGTTCGTAACTTATATGGTGGTATTTTTGAATGGAGCCACAAAGAATTACCATTGATTGATAATTTAGGACAGGATACCGATCGGGTACATACCTATTCCAAAGAATGGGCACCTTTCCTCAAAAAAGGAAGTAAAGTAAATTAATTATGGGCTTGTTTACGACCAACACCTCTGAAGATGAAAATGCACCTGATCTTTTTCATTTTCCAACTTCGTCAAAACTGCTGATCATCTTTACCAAGAATCCTGAGCTAGGCAAATGTAAAACTCGATTAGCCGCCAGCATAGGAGACGAAGCGGCCTTACAGATCTACCAATTCTTACTAGATCACACCGTAGCAGTAACTCAATCTTTGGGAATGAATAAAAGAGTTT
This sequence comes from Flavobacteriaceae bacterium, assembly GCA_024643385.1. Classification (GTDB taxonomy): domain Bacteria; phylum Bacteroidota; class Bacteroidia; order Flavobacteriales; family Flavobacteriaceae; genus JAHEMZ01. Next base: position 21,033 of record JAHEMZ010000010.1, read on the forward strand.
ATTATTCCGATGAAATTTGGGAAGATGATATTTGGGGATCAAATAATTATACTAAAAAAGTACAACAAGGAAATGACCTGGGAGAACGAATGGAACACGCCTTTCGACAAGGATTTAATGACGGTTATCAGAAGATAGTGATCATTGGCAGTGATCTCTATGACCTAGAGTCTAACGATATAGAAGTTGCCTTCCAAGCACTGGATGCCCACGATATAGTAATTGGTCCAGCCCATGATGGTGGATACTACTTATTAGGAATGAAACATTTGATTACTGAATTGTTTAAAGACAAAAACTGGGGTACTTCTACTGTTTTAAAGGATACTTTAGCTAATTTACAAACGGAAAGTTATGTGCTTCTGGAAACCCGGAACGATATTGATGTATATGAGGATATTTTACCCATTAAAGCCTTTCAACCCTTTCTAAAGTCCAAGAAAAATGAATAATAACTTACAAGAGGCAACCGATTTCCTCAAAAAAAGAGGATTTGATCACCCCGAAATTGGCATTATCCTCGGAACAGGATTGGGCCATTTGGTTGAAAAAATGGAAATTCTGATAGAAGTTCGCTATAACCACATCCCTAACTTTCCTACCGCTACGGTTGAATTCCATAAAGGAAAGTTGATCTACGGAATACTAGGTGGAAAGAAAGTGATCGTCATGCAAGGTCGTTTTCATCTTTATGAAGGATATTCACCTTTGGATGTTACTTTTCCCGTGCGCGTCATGCACCAACTGGGTATCAAGAAATTGTTGGTGAGCAATGCCGCCGGTGCGATCAATCTGAATTTTAAAAAAGGGGAGATCATGTTGATCGAGGACCATATCAATTTGCAGGGATCCTCGCCTCTGGCCTTTTTAGGAGTAGAACACTTTGGCGAACGATTTGTCGATATGATAGCTCCTTATGATGGGGAAATGAACCACTTGATGGAGGAAATTGCTAGAAAAAATGGCATCACCCTGCACAAAGGTGTGTATACAAGTGTCTTAGGCCCGCAGCTAGAAACACGAGCCGAGTATCGTTATTTAAAGATCATTGGATCTGATGCGGTAGGAATGAGCACCGTCCCCGAAGTAATTGTCGCCAATCATTTAAAATTGCCCGTCGCCGCTGTTTCTGTGTTGACGGATGAATGCGATCCCGACAATCTGGCGCCTGTGAATATTGCTGAGATCATTGCACAAGCGGCCAAGGCGGAACCTGATATGATCACTCTTTTTACAGAATTGATCAAACAACTGTAAGTATTTTTTAAAGTATAGGACCAAAATAAGCAAACAGAGTTTATGAGTTATTTAGATACCACCCATGACGTTTATAAACAAGCGGCCCTCACCCCTGACGTTGGATTATGTTGTACTACTAACCCCATTTGGGAATTACCCGGTTTAAAGATTCCAAAAATTATGCAGGAAATGAACTACGGCTGTGGTTCTACCGTGCATCCAAGGGATCTTTCCAACAGTCCGAAAATATTATATGTGGGCGTTGGCGGCGGAATGGAATTATTGCAGTTTGCCTATTTCTCACGTCAGAAAAATGGCGTGGTAGGGATCGATGTTGTAGATGAAATGCTCGAAGCTTCCAGAAAGAATTTCCTCGTGGCTGAAAGCCAGAACCCTTGGTTTCAAAGTGATTTCGTTGACTTGAAAAAAGGAGATGCCTTACACCTCCCTGTTCCGGATAATAGTATAGATGTAGCCGCTCAAAATTGCCTATTTAATATTTTCAAAGAGGAAGATCTTAAAAGAGCTATCGAAGAAATGTACAGGGTGTTGAAACCACATGGCCGACTTGTTATGAGTGATCCTACCTGTGAGCAACCTATGAACGATACGTTGCGAAACGATGATCGTTTAAGAGCCTTATGCTTAAGTGGAAGTCTCCCTATTCAGGACTATGTAAAAGCACTCACCGATGTAGGCTTCGGGACGATTGAAATTCGGGCGCGCAAGCCCTATCGAATTTTGGATCCAAAGAATTATCCAACAAACGAACTCATCTATATCGAATCGATCGAAGTAGCAGCTATCAAAGATCCCATGCCGGACGATGGCCCCTGCATCTTTACCGGAAAAGCGGCAATCTATTTTGGTGCGGATGACTACTTTGACGATCAAAAAGGACATGTTCTTCTGAAGAATCAGCCGTTGGCTGTGTGTGATAAGACGGCAGAAGCGCTATCTGATCTTGGCCGTGACGATATATTTATCAGTAAGTCGACCTTTCATTACGATGGAGGAGGTTGCTGTTAGTTATTCACACAAACTAAAATTCTATTGTTACTTTACTGAAAAGCTTATGAGATTTTATCGGAAACAGGGACTTCAATTATGGGCCATGCTGGTTATGTCCCATAGTATGTTCAGTTGCACACTTTCTTCAACGCTTGGATTCAATGATGAAGGACTTCCTGTGAAAGAAGTCGCCGGCACGATGGGTTCTGCAGAACAGCCGTTGATCGACCATACTCCATGGGACAACCTTCTGAAAAAATACGTCCGAGAAGATGGTTTGGTCGATTATAAAGGATTTTTAAACGATAGGATAAAACTAAAATCTTATTTGGAAATGCTCTCCAAAAATCCTCCAAAAGAAGATTGGAGCACAGCCGAACTATTAGCCTACTATATCAATACTTATAATGCCTATACCATCGATTTGATTCTTGAAAATTATCCTGTTAAGAGCATCAAGGATATTAACGGTCCATGGACGAAAGCCATCGTACCCATCGGAGACAAATGGCTTTCATTAGGCGGACTTGAAAACAGCATTCTCCGTAAAATGAATGAACCACGGATACATTTCGCCATTAATTGCGCTTCCTATTCTTGTCCTGATTTGCTCAATGAAGCATATACTGCAGATAAAATTGAATCTCAACTCGATAAAGTAACCAAATCTTTTATCAACGGAAACAAGAATAAAATTACTGCAGATCAAGTAAGTCTTTCCAAAATATTTAGCTGGTACAAAAAGGATTTTGAAGTGAATGGAAAAAAAGATGTAGCAGGTTATATCAATAACTATTCTAAGGTGAAGATTTCCGAAGGAGCTAAAATTGATTATTTAGAATATAACTGGGATTTAAATAAACTAAAATAGTTCCTTATATTTTGTACTATGATTAGTATCATCATTCCTGTTTTAAACGAAGCTTCAACCATTTCTAATCTACTCAATGATATTTCAAAAAAGGCTTCGGTTAAAAATATTTCTGAACTAATTATTGTAGACGGAGGCAGTGAGGATGATACTTATGAAATAGTCTCTGGATATTCAAAAACACTTCCAATTATCATTCTAAAATCTGAAAAAGGGCGTGCCAGGCAAATGAATGTTGGCGCTCAAAATGCTTCAGGAGAAATTCTCTATTTTTTACACGCAGACACTTTGCCCCCGGCAGATTTTGATTCTCAAATAATTTCAGAAATCAATAAAGGTAATGTTGCGGGATGCTTTAGAATGAAATTTGATAGCATCCACCCTATTTTAGTAATTTCACAATGGTTTACGCGTTTCAATTTTAAAAGTTGTCGCGGTGGAGATCAATCCCTTTTTATTGCCAAAAAGGAATTTCAACAATTAGAAGGATATAATGAAGATTATACTATTTATGAAGATTGCGAATTGATTGATAGAATATATAACCAGTATGGGTTTACGATTATTAAAGATTACGTAATTACTTCAGCAAGGCGTTACGCAACAAATGGTACTTTAAAACTACAATATCATTTTGCCGTAATTCATTTTAAAAAATGGTTAGGTGCAAACCCAAAAATATTATATAGTTATTACAAAGAAAACATTAGTTCTTAAAAATACTGCCCAATCCCAATTACAAAACCATTTGAAGCTTTTTCACTAATGCCCACTCCATAATCAATTCTAAAAATGGTATTAAATATTTTTTTATGAATAAAGCGTACCCCAAGACCTGGATATATTCTAAGATTTTGTAACTCAACAAAATCACCAAAGTCCCCACCGGGATTTCGCCAGCTACCAACATCTAAAAAAGTATTTCCTTGGAACACAAACCAGTTTTTCTCAAAAAGGGTATAACGATATTCGGTATTTAAAACAATGGCTCCTGTCCCTCTGTCAATGGTGTTACCTACACCACGAATATTTAAGTTATTATCCAATGCAAATGGAGCAAAAGGTGTTTCATTATTAGTCGCTAAACCTAAGCGAAGCCTTGTGGCCCAATTTCCTTTATCTCCAACTCTTAGGTAATAAATAAAATCATTAAACCCAATAACAAAAGACGGCAAGTTTTGGTCATTGCTTTGGACATATTGAAAGTTAAGAATACTCTTAAAACCTTCTACAAAATAGTAGAAAAACTCTACACGATTGTATTCGTAAATAAACTTTATAAGACGCTTATTCGCTCTAAGGGCCTGAGGCACATCCGGACTAGTAGCTCCCTTTTTGTATTTGTAATCTTCTATGAAATAATTGAATCCTAGCTCAATTCTATTGTCAAAATCAAATTCAAACAACCCTAAAATCTCATAAGAAAGGTTGTTGTATTTATAATCAGCGGTACCATTTTCTAAAAAAACAGGTTCTAAAGTGGTGAAATCTTGAAAATTAAGGGCAATTCCAGCTTTATTATTAAAAAGATAAGGTGCTCTAAAGTTAATACCAAAACTATTGTAAATATCCCGTTGGTAGAATCCGCCGAACACTATATTTCTTCCCAAACCGTTGAACTCATATAAAGCTAGTCTATAGGCAAACTCATCATCTTGTGTAGTAAAGACATTTGCAGAAGGTAAAATGGTAAAATTTTCTTCGACGGTAAAGATTACTTGACAAGTCTCGCCTTCCTTTTTTAAAGTATAAAAAGCGTGAGCTATTCCTGGAAGTCTTTTTAAACGTGTAATATCTTCAGCTATCAAAAGGGTGTCTACGGGTTTCCCTTCTTGAACCTTTGTAATCTTTCTTATAAAAGAAGTTCTTGTTTTTTTATTACCCTCAACAATTACTTCCGAAATTATTTGTGCAGAAGCTACTCCTGAACATAAAAAAATAAGTATGAGGATGATTGATTTCAATAGCTTTTAAAATAGTTTTCAATAACCTTTTCTGCAGGCTTATTTTGTGGTGTAAATTGATTGTCTGTATCGCCGCCAACATTTTCGTGCTCAATAAACCATTTCCAAACAAATCCTCCCGAAAACCAACTTTCCTGCCAGACCTCTTGATATAAAGCCTCTAATAATGAGCTTTGAACCTCCAAGTTCACCACATTCATTTCACGATCACTTTTCCATGGTTCCTTGCCTGCAAAATCTACGCTGCGATAGCCGTATTCAGTAAAAAGTATGGGACGGTCCCAATGCGCCGAAACACCTGACATTTCCTCCTTCCATTTTTCCCAACCTTGCTTGGCAATTTCCAGGGAAGGGGTTTTCATCGTGGAAATGGGGAAATAAGCATCCACCCCAATATAATCGACTGCATTCCAAAATGGCACTCTTTTATACTCGTCCCAGTTAGCTGCATAGGTTAGTTTTCCTTTATAAATTTCCTTGATGTCCTTAATTAATCGATCCCAAAATTGGGGACGTTGCACGATGAATTGTTCCAACTCCGTACCTATACAAAACAGGGCTACACATTCCTTTTCTGCCACTTCCGCATAGGTGAGTATAAACGCTCTGTATGATGTTTCGAATTCCAGCCATTCCTTTTCCGATTTCATCTTTAAATAGCCGGTAAACTCTCCTCTCCAGATCCAAATTTGCGGTTTTAACATCACCTCAATATGGTTCTTGTGTAATTCCTTGATATATTGACTCGTTCCAAGCAAGGTCTCCCCAAACCATTGTCGATCCGAATTGAAGATAATCTCCGGGTGCTCCAAACTTTGAACAAATCCAAACGGCATTACTGCTGCAAAATTGGACCCCAAGTGAAGAATAGGATCGATATGTTTTTGCGCCACTGAATCCCCAGCAGCCACGAAACTTACGCCATTGATCTTGGCGGTTTCTGTTTGGGTACAACCGGAAGCAAAAACAATAAAAGCAGTGAAAAGGAATAGGCTTTTCTTCATATCGGGAAAAATACAATATATTCTTAATAATTAATTGTTGATGTTATGTAATGTATGTAACTTTCTTTACGACTTAAGTACCTTATGGATCATATCGTTATTTTAGGAAATGGCATTTCGGGTGTTACTGCTGCACGGCATATTCGGAAAAACTCTGATCATCGCATTACCATCGTCTCTGCAGAAACCGATCATTTCTTTTCCCGAACCGCCCTTATGTACATTTATATGGGCCATATGAAATTCGAGCACACCAAACCTTATGAGGATGGTTTTTGGGATAAAAACCGAATTGAACTTAAACGTGGTTTTGTTTCTGCCTTGCAGGCCGATAAAAAAACACTTCTTTTCTCAAACGGAGAATCACTTACCTACGATAAACTGATCCTTGCAGTAGGTTCCAAATCCAATAAATTTGGGTGGCCCGGACAGGATCTGAAAGGGGTACAAGGCCTTTATTCTTATCAAGATCTGGAACAGTTGGAAATACATGCTTCTAATAATAGTGCTTGCCGAAGAGCCGTGGTCGTCGGCGGCGGACTCATTGGAATTGAATTAGCCGAAATGCTTTCGTCTCGTAATATTCCCGTGACCTTTTTGGTGCGAGAAAGTAGTTTTTGGAATGGCGTTCTTCCGAAAGGGGAAAGTGAAATGATCAACAGACACATTCAAAAGCATCATATTGACCTTCGTTTATCAAGCAATTTGCGTGAAATTATTTCAGATAGGGAAGGAAAAGTCAAATCGGTTATTATCGACGAAACAGGAGAAGAAATTCCTTGTGATTTTGTCGGACTTACGGCAGGCGTCACACCTAACATCGACTTTCTTAAAAACAGTGGATTGGATCTGGGTAGGGGCATCAAAGTGAATCGATTCCTGGAAACGAATCTATCTAATGTTTACGCGATAGGCGATTGCGCCGAACAGCTGGAACCTATTGGAAATCGTCGTTCAATTGAAGCCGTTTGGTATACCGGACGCATGATGGGAGAAACGGTCGCACAATCCATTTGTGGTAGCCGCACTGCCTATCAACCCGGTCATTGGTTTAACAGCGCCAAGTTTTTTGATATTGAATACCAAACCTATGGTTGGGTGTTTAGCGAGCGAATCAAGGATGCATCGGAAATTCATTTTCATTGGAAACATTCAGATGACACCAAATGCCTTACCATTGCCACGAATAAAGATACTGGGAAGTTTTTGGGGATAAATACCTTCGGAATTCGAATGCGGCACGAGGTGATGGATCGTTGGTTAACCGAACAAAGAAGTACCGATTATGTGATGGAACATTTGGCCGAAGCCAACTTTGACCCTGAATTTTATCGCACCTTCGAGAAACAGATCTTATCCTCCTTTAACAAAAAAATTCAAACCACCTCCCTATGAGCAACTTCCAAAGAGATATGTCTTTAACCGGTGGGCCGCCGAAAAGTTTAAATTCTTTTCAAAAGCTGGGGACCTTTATCGGATTTGTTGGCTTGTTTATTATCGTTTTGGCCGGTTTCAATGTTAGCTTCCCAAATAAGACTTTTTGGTTAGCCCTTTCCTTGATCACTATTACTGTCGGTATAATCTTGTTTACTTGGGCCTCCTACCGAAATCAAACGGAAGGGATAAAAAACCACGGTGTATGGTTCAAGTCTATCTCCGGAAGAGGTCTCTGGGCATGGATTGCCGGTCTTTCACTCACCGGTTTTTATGTTGTCCTCTATTTTTTCCCTCAATTCTTAGGTTTACAGGCAGTAGGTGATAACACGGGGATCATTGCTTTTTTCGACCCTTTGAGCCGTACGCTGAGTGGAAATCCCGCAAGCCAGTGGTTTGTGTATGGGACTTTATATACTGTTGCCATCCTTTCCTTTGGGGTCAAGTTCATATGGAAATATCGCCATAACCGCTATGAAAAACTGCGTACGATAAGTGTCATGTTTTTTCAAACGGCTTTTGCCTTTTTGATTCCTGAATTGATGGCGCGGTTACATTCCGATACCTTTTCCCTGCCTTATTACGACCTCAAGAATATATGGCCGCTCAATTATTATAATTTTGAACAGTACCGTATTGACAGTTTTATTTCTTCCGGTACTATCGGTCTGACCTTACTTATATTTGGTATCGTTTCGATATTCATCATCACTCCTATCTTAACTTATAAATATGGCAAACGCTGGTACTGTAGCTGGGTTTGTGGTTGTGGCGGTTTGGCAGAGACAGCCGGAGATTCCTTTCGACAACTTTCAGACAAGAGTCAGATTGCTTGGAAAATAGAACGTTGGGTGGTACATAGTGTGCTTGTTTTTGTGGTGGTAATGACCACTGCGGTAGTTGCAACGTATCTAGGGAATGATCCAACGAAATACTGGCTGACAAAAGATTTATTCCTGTTAGGGGTTGGGCTGTTATTAACCTTGGTCTTTACGCTTATTTGGGTTTTTAAAAGGAAGGAATTGCAAAAGGATGCAAAGTATGGTGCCATAGGGTACTTAGTGATCCTACTTTCCTTATTGGGATTACATTATTTTTCCGGAAGTAATTTATTTCTCTTTGAAGCAGAGACGCTTAGAAAATCCTATGGATTCTTGATAGGGGCGATCTTTAGCGGCGTGATCGGAACCGGTTTCTACCCTATTTTCGGAAATAGGGTCTGGTGTCGTTTTGGTTGTCCGATGGCAGCTATATTGGGCCTTCAGCAACGATTATTCTCACGATTCAGGATCACAACCAATGGCGGACAATGCATTTCTTGCGGTAATTGTTCCACCTATTGTGAAATGGGGATCGATGTTCGATCCTATGCACAAAAAGGAGAAAACATTGTACGCTCCAGTTGCGTCGGATGTGGAATATGTTCAGCAGTATGCCCCAGAGGAGTGCTAAAGTTGGAGAATGGCCCTTTGGAAGGACGCATTGATTCGAAAGATATCTTATTGGGAAATGACGTAGATTTGATGCACCTATTAAATAACCACTAATTTCTTATTTCTTCCAACTGATATGAATCCCTTCATTATTGTGATCATTCCTGCCTACAATGAAGCACCTTCCATTGCGCAAGTGATTGGGGACATTCCGGGTTTTGTACAAGAAATTATTGTGATCAGCAATGGCTCGACAGATACAACGGAAGAGGTGGCTAAAAATGCCGGGGCAACGGTTTTAACAGAAGATCGAAAAGGGTATGGTTACGCCTGTTTGAAAGGATTAGCAAATATTGCAAAACGGGAGATAAAGCCCGATATTATCGTTTTTCTGGATGGTGATTATAGTGATTATCCCGAAAAATTAGCCGAATTGGTTGCTCCGATCTTGGAGAGCGACATCGACTTTGTGGTAGGCGCAAGAGTAAAGGAATTAAGGGAAAAAGGCTCCATGACCTTCCCACAGATCTTTGGAAACGCACTAGCGACGAACTTAATGAAGCTTTTCTTCCGCTCCAGATTCACAGACCTTGGACCATTCAGAGCGATCAAGTATGAAAAACTATTGGAACTTGAGATGGAGGACAAGACCTATGGTTGGACGGTAGAAATGCAATTAAAAGTGCTTCGAAGAAAGTTTCGGTATACCGAAGTCCCGGTTCCCTACAGAAATCGTATCGGTGTATCAAAAGTTTCGGGTACCGTAAAAGGTGCTATCTTTGCCGGGTACAAGATCCTGAGCTGGATCTTCAAATACTCCTTAAAAAAATGATTTGGGAAACCATTGTCATCCTATTCTATTCCGCAGCACTACTTCTTATTTTTATGTATGCGCTGGCACAACTGAATCTGCTCTTCAATTACTTAGGGAATAAGAAGCAGCATACCATTGGTCCAAAGTGGGATTTTATAAATCCTGATGAAATCCCTTTTGTTACGATTCAGCTTCCTGTCTATAATGAATTGTATGTAATGGAACGTTTGTTGGATAATATTTCCAAGATACAATACCCAAAAGGCAAACTTGAAATACAAGTGTTGGATGATTCAACCGATGAATCATTGGTCTCTACTGCTGCCCAAATAAAGGAATTACAATCTGCAGGAACCAATATATTACATATAACCCGTTCAAACAGAAAAGGGTTTAAAGCCGGTGCTTTAAAAGAAGGACTGGTCACTGCTAAAGGCGAGTTTATCGCCATTTTTGACGCCGACTTTCTTCCGAAGGAGGATTGGCTGTATAAAACTATCCCGTATTTTAAAGACCCTCGGGTCGGGGTCGTTCAAACCCGATGGGGTCATCTTAATCGAAACTATTCGATTCTTACACGAGTTCAAGCTTTTGCTCTGGATGCCCATTTCACTTTAGAACAAGTGGGAAGAAACAGTAAAGGTCATTTCATCAATTTCAATGGCACTGCCGGTATTTGGCGAAAATCGTGTATTCTGGATGCCGGAAACTGGGAAGGAGATACACTAACGGAAGATCTGGATCTAAGCTATAGAGCCCAATTAAAAAATTGGAAGTTCATTTATTTGGAAGAAGTCGAAACACCTGCCGAACTTCCTATCGTGATAAGCGCAGCCCGTTCTCAACAATTTCGATGGAACAAAGGCGGGGCTGAAAATTTTCAAAAAATGTTTGGGAAAGTATTGAAAAATACCCATATCTCCTTTAAAACAAAAATCCATGGAATTTTACACCTGTTAAATAGCACCATGTTTTTAAGTGTCCTTGTTGTGGCAATTTTAAGCATCCCGATGCTTTACATAAAAAACGAATATGCCCACCTTGAAACCTACTTCTTTATGATGAGTTTCTTCGTGATAAGCACCTTTATTTTTTTTATCAGCTTTTGGTTTCCCTACAAACGAATATACGGAGGCGGTTTTATTAAATTTCTACAGTACATAGGGATGTTCTTTGTTTTCTTTTCGATCGCCATGGGATTTTCGGTTCATAATTCCATTGCAGTACTCGAAGGTCATTTTGGTAAAAAAAGTGAGTTCATCCGCACTCCTAAATTTAATGTTTCCTCTTTGAAAGAGAGTTGGCGAAGCAACAAATACTTGCGCAAAGGGATTTCCCCTAATGTGATCATCGAAGGATTGTTGATGTTATATTTTGCCTTTGGAATGTACAGTGCTTTTATTGTGGGGAATAAAGGGGGTGACTTCGGGTTATTTCCTTTTCATCTCATGTTGTTTTTTGGTTTTGGTTTTGTATTTTTCAAAAGTATTACGAGCAAAGTTTAATTTAATTCCCTTTGAACATCGATCGAAAAACTATTTTTCTAAGGACTTTATTCGTTTACTTTCTTGGAATATTTGGCATCCTAGCTCAAAGTAAGGATAGTTTAGACTCAAAATCATCCCGGACCTATGATCAACAATTTGAATTAAGGGAGGACAACGATTTTCTACATTTTACAGATCGTTATTATTCTACTGGAACCTATTTAGGACTACGTAAATTATTAGCTCCTCAAAAAGATAGCACCGAAAGACGACATTACAGTTTTTATTTATTCCAGGAAATTTATACCCCCTCTACACTGGATGGAACAAATATTAAATCGTTTGAACGTCCTTATGCAGGTTTTTTGGGTATTTCAAACGAACTTTCTTTCGCCAATCTAAAAAGGTATATGGATTTTAAACTCCTCATGGGAGTTACAGGTCCGTGGTCCGGTGCAGAAAAACTACAAGATGCCTTTCATTCCACAGCTGCGGTAGATTCGAAAATCGCGACCTGGACCGAACAATTGGAGAACAGCTTCCACTTCAATCTTTATTATAATTATGTTTGGGAACTACAATGGCAACCTAATCCGTTTAGTGTTCACTTTGCCATAAGCCCTTCCGCTGCATTCGGCACCAGAGATACTTATTTGCAAAATGACGTAGTGTTTTATTTTGGAAAGCGGAATGCCCTTAATCAAACCATGGCCTATAAACAAATTGGCAATATGGATCGGGAGTTGTTTTTTGCGGTACGATTGGGATACCGGTATTTATTCCATGATGGAATGATCGAAGGGAATTGGCTGAATGACGATTCTCCCTTCACCGTAGAGCCCTATCACCAACTATTACTTTATAATCTTGAAATGTATTATCGGAAAGGTCGAAACGACTTTAAATTAACCTACAATTTTGAAACACCAAGAACCCCGAAAGCATCGTCGCATCTTTATATCTCCTTGACTTACGCAAGAAGCTATTAATGAGCTTTCCTCTTTAACTTGTTTCGGTTCTATGCTGGTTTCTAAAATTCAATTTCCACTTCCAGGCTTTCCCCATTTCGTTCAATGACAGCCTTTGTCTTTTGTCCCGATTCAAACACCGACAAGGCCCGCATGTAAGACATCATATCGACAACCGTACTATCCCCTAATTTCTTTACAATATCACCTTTCAACAGGCCTGCTTTTTGAGCCGGTTTGTCCTCACTTACTCCATCGATGCGCATTCCTTTTCCGGTAAATAGGTAGTCCGGAACTACCCCTAACCCCACTTTAAAACGAGGCGTTTCTTCACTTTCATTCTTCGTTTTTCGGAAGGCCAGTTTAGGATCATCTTCCAGATCGCTAACTATATTGTAAATGTATTGTGTGATCTTCTCCATTCCTTCGTAATTCAATTTATCAAAATCGTCACTAGGTTTATGGTAATCCTCGTGCTGACCGGTGAAGAAATGCAATACAGGAAGATCCATTAAATAAAATGACGTATGATCACTTGGACCCACACCACTCTCATGTTCAGCGATGGTAAATCCCTGATCGTTGTTGGCGAATAAGAGTTGTTTGAATTGTGGCGAAGTTCCAACCCCATGCACAGCCAAGGTATTCTCAGCATTCAATCTACCAACCATATCCATATTGATCATTAAGTTCACCTGTGACAGATCAACGGTAGGATTCTTTACGAAGTAATTCGATCCCAATAATCCTTTTTCCTCACCTGAAAATCCAATAAATAAGTAGTTTGTGGTGGAATGTTCCATTTCTTTCAATCTTGTGGCTAACTGCAACATAACCGCTACCCCGCTTGCATTGTCATCAGCTCCATTATGAATAGCGGGTTCATCCCCTCTAAACAAGGACCCTTGTCCTCCCATTCCTAAATGGTCGAAATGTGCCCCAATGATCACCGTCTTTTCACCTCCATGGTCCAAATAAGCGATCACATTCTTTGCTAAACGCGTACTGTCGGAAGCCACCTCAACTACTTGTGCCTCTTCATGTGGGTTGGTGCCGGGTTTAAACGAAAATTCTTGAAAATATCCCTCTGTGCCCTTTGGGGTTAAACCCAACGATTGAAATCGTTCAGCCAAATAACTTGCGGCCATTATCTCTCCGGAGGTTCCCGCTTCTCTTCCCGCCATAGAATCGGCCGCCAACATAGAAACATCTTCCTGTAAAGTGATTTTTTTAATTTGAGATTCGTTCTTACACGAAACTAAAATGACTGCTAAAAAAAGGGTGAGAATTAAACGCATATCTTTATTTTTGCACAAAAATAGTTTAAAAATGAGATATTTTCTGTCACTTCTGTTACTTTCTGGTCTAGTAGCCTGTAAAAATAATAAGGAAGAAGTTATTCCGGCAGCGGAAGAAGCCGCCGCGATCACCACAAATGATTCCTTGATCTACCCGGAAGAAACGCATTTCAAATCGATGCGTCAAATCACTTTTGGGGGCGATAATGCGGAAGCCTATTGGAGTTTTGATGACAAGCAGATCTTGTTCCAATCGAATTATAAGGAATGGGGAGTGGAATGCGATCAAATGTTCTTGATGAATTTTGAAGATTCCTTTGAAGGCACAATGCCCCCCATGATCAGTACCGGAAAAGGACGAACTACCTGCGGCTACTTCCTTCCCGACAACAAACATTTTGTCTACGCTTCAACCCATTTAGTGGACTCATTATGTCCCGAGGTTCCTCTTCGTCAGAATGGAAAATATGTGTGGCCCGTTTATGACAGTTTTGACATTTTTATAGCCGACCTGGAAGGAAATATTACCGGGCAGTTAACCAATCAACCCGGATATGACGCGGAAGCAACCGTATCTCCCAAAGGAGATAAAATTGTCTTCACCTCCACCCGAAGCGGAGATCTTGAGCTTTATACCATGAATTTGGATGGTTCTGATGTAAAACAGATCACCAATGAGTTAGGGTATGATGGAGGGGCTTTCTTTTCCCCGGATGGTACAAAACTTATTTTCAGATCTTCTCGTCCTAAAACTCCCGAGGAGATTAAAGAATACAAAGAACTCCTGGCGCAAGGTCTTGTACAGCCCACGAATATGGAATTGTTTATCTGTAATGCCGATGGAAGTGAACTTCGACAATTAACCAATTTGGGTAACGCCAATTGGAGTCCGTTTTTTCATCCGGACGGAAAGAAAATTCTGTTTTCAAGTAATTATGAGGCACCTCGTGGATTTCCGTTCAATTTGTACATGATCGACCTCGATGGTAAAAATTTAAGTCGAGTGACACATGGAGAGACTTTTGATGCATTTCCGGTTTTCAGTAATGACGGTAAATATCTAATTTTCTCTTCCAATCGCTTTAACGGTGGTAACAGAGACACCAACCTCTTTATTGCCGAATGGCAAGATTAAGGCTATGAATGCTTAAATTATTTCGAGAAAATAAGGTCCCATTTCTTATAGCGGCGATAGCTGCGGTCATGTATGGAAGCTTTGCGTACGATCTGGTTCGACATGATTTTGTTAAGTTATTCACCCTGTACGGCGGACTTTTCGGCCTCACTTATTACCTTATCCGTCAATTTGGGGGAAACCTCAGACTTTTAATTGGTTTAGGGCTCCTCTATCGATTGGTATTCCTATTTGCTCTGCCCAATCTATCACAGGATTTTTATCGATTTCTTTGGGATGGAAATATTGTACTTCAAGGGGGAAACCCTTATCTATTTACTCCGGAAAATTACATCGCGAACCCGGAATTTTATAAAGTGATCATCGATAATGCTCAGAAACTCTATCAAGGAATGGGAGAACTCAACGGAAGTCATTTTAGCAATTACCCTCCCATCAAGCAATTTTGCTTTGCCCTGGCAAGTCTGCTTGGTGGCAAAAGTATTTTTGGCGGAGTGATAGTGCTTCGACTTCTTATGGTGCTCGCAGATGTTGGTATTTTATATTTCGGACTGAAATTGCTTAAATTACTATCCCTACCGGTCAATCATATCTTCTGGTATTTCCTCAATCCATTCATAATTATCGAACTCACCGGTAACTTACATTTTGAAGGAGTAATGCTATTCTTTTTTCTAGCCGGTTTTTATGCACTCCTCACCAAAAAGTGGGTTTGGGCTGTTGCAGGGATTGCCCTTTCCATTTCGATCAAATTAATACCGCTGCTTTTTTTGCCGGTTCTTATTCAATTTCTTTGGAGAAAAAATGAATCAGTACTGACCAATTTCTATCGCACCATCGGATTTTATGCATGGATAATGGCATTAGTAGCATTTATCTTTATTCCTTATCTCACTTCGGAAGTACTTTATAATTATGCTTCCACTACAGCACTTTGGTTTCAAAACTTCGAGTTCAATGCGAGTATCTACTATGTAGTGCGCTGGATCGGATTTCAAATAGTAGGTTGGAATGTAATTGAGACCGCAGGGAAAGTTCTTCCAATACTAGTGCTACTGTTTATTCTGACGATCTCGTTTTTCAGAAAAAACACTACCCCTTATTCGTTACTTACGGCGCTACTATTTTCAATTAGCTTTTATTTTTTACTCTCTACCACCGTTCATCCCTGGTATGTAGCGACCCCGCTACTATTAAGTATTTTTACAGCCTATCGCTACCCGATCGTGCTGAGTTTTTTGGTGGTTTTAAGTTATTCCGCTTATCAAAGCAACGGAGTTGAAGAGAATCTTCTGTTTGTATTCGTGGAATACGCTATTACAATTGGTTTCGCCGTTTGGGAAGTAGGATTTAAATCCCCTAGGACTCAAAGATCGATTCCGGTTTCGCAAAACATTTAAACTCTATAATATAGCCGTTCGGGTCTCTTAAGAAAAATGATTTGTGCTCACCCGGTTTTTGAGCCAGAAAGTGAGTTTCGTCTATGTACAAAAATTCTTCTTCCTTCATTCTCTTATACAAGGGATCCCATTCCGCGGCAGGAAGTATGATGCCAAAATGAAAAGAAGGCAGCACGGTTTTTTCAAAACTATAACTGGGGTAATCAAAACTGAATTTCCCGGATTTAGTGAAGGTTATTTGATGCCCGTACAAATTAATATCTAACCAAAGTTGGGAACTTCTACCCATGGCAGCACCTATGATTTTGGTATAGAATTTTCGCGTAGCCTCAATATGGCGGCATGGAAGTGATATATGAAACTGATGACCCATAGCAAATTTATTAAAATAGGATTCTTCTTGCTTGAAAATACAGAAATTTCAGATAAAAAAAACCTTCCCGATGCAGATTTATGAACATAAAAAAGTTGGTAACTATATCGTCACCAACTTTATATCTCAGGTCGCTACGAGTGATTTATTAATAATCTTCGTCGTCTTCATCAGACATTTCAGGAGCTTCGTCAGACCCCTCATCTTCGGCCGTGAAGTCATCGTCGTCATCGTCGTAGTTTTCCATGGTATCTGCCAGACGTTTACTTACTTTTACCAAGTAAATAGTATCCTCCGTTTTCACTTCAACCGCTTCGATCACTTCGTTCTGGGCATTTCGAAAGATAATGATATCCTTCGCTTCATAACCCTGTGGGAATTTCTCAACCAGCATATCGAGAATCTCCTTATTCAATTTTTTGAAATCAACAATTACTCTTTTCATGGTTACATATCCAATAAGTAGGCAAATATTAATGGCGCCACTATCGTAGCATCACTTTCGAT
Source organism: Flavobacteriaceae bacterium (assembly GCA_024643385.1). Lineage (GTDB taxonomy): Bacteria > Bacteroidota > Bacteroidia > Flavobacteriales > Flavobacteriaceae > JAHEMZ01. The sequence goes on from JAHEMZ010000010.1 coordinate 37,971, forward strand.
TATAAATTTAGGGGTGTGGATATCCAATTTTCCCCATGTGATTTTTTCGTTCGGTACCGCTCCGGAATAACTTCCATAACTGGTCGTGGAATCACTGATCTGGCAAAAGTAACTCCAAAATGGGGTGTCTGTTCGTTCCATATCTTGATACAGCATGGGAACCACACAAATTGGGAAATCACCTGCAATCCCACCGCCTATTTGGAAGAAACCGATCCCTTTTTCGGAATTACCGGTGTACCAATCAGCTAGGAAAGTCATATATTCTATTCCACTCTTCATGGTAGACGCTTTTAATTCTCCTTTTAGTACATAGCTGGCAAAAATATTCCCCATGGTACTATCTTCCCAACCGGGAACCACTATCGGTAAGTTTTTTTGGGCAGCAGCGTACATCCAGGAATTCTTGATGTCTATTTCGTAATATTCTTCCAAGACTCCACTCAGCAACATCTTATACATGAATTCATGTGGAAAATAACGTTCTCCTTTGTCTTCCGCATCTTTCCATATCTTATAGATATGCTTTTGCAATCTTCGGAACGCTTCTTCTTCAGGAATACAAGTGTCTGTCACCCTATTCAATCCTTCTTCCAAAAGCTCCCACTCGTCCTGTGGTGTTAGGTCGCGATAGTTGGGAACTCTTCGATAATGAGAATGGGCCACCAAATTCATAATGTCCTCTTCCAAGTTTGCCCCTGTACAAGAGATGATCTGAACTTTATCCTGTCTAATTATTTCAGCAAATATCTTTCCCAATTCGGCAGTGCTCATGGCACCTGCCAGGGAAACCAGCATTTTGGCCCCGCTTTTCAATTGCTCCTCATAGGCGACCGCCGCGTCTACTAAGGCTGCTGCATTGAAGTGTAAATAATATTTTTGAATAAATTCAGAAATCGGTCCTTTAGAAGTCATCAGTGTCATTATTAAATTTAGCCACTCCTTTTTTAGGCTCGTGGAAATTACTTTCGAATTCGTCCTCACGTAAGGTTCCTTCGAATTTATAGCTCAACATTTTATAATACAATTTAGCCGCCAGGAAATCGGATGATTTCTCCTCCGGTCTTGGGCATAATTCAACGATATCGAAACCAACCACATTCTTCTCTTCAAAGACTTGTTTCAGAAAATCCAAGGTTTCGTACCACAACATTCCTCCGGGTTCTGGGGTTCCCGTTGATGGCATAATAGAAGGATCAAAAGCATCCAGGTCGATGGTGATAAAAACATTCTCTCCCATGGCTTCGATTACATTGTCCATCCAATACTCATCGTTCACCATATCGTGCGCAAACCACGTTTTTTCCGGATCCATTACGCTCGTCTCTGCCACATCCATACTCCGAATGCCTACTTGTAATAAGTTGGTTGTTTGACTCGCCTCATAGACAGCGCAGGCATGGTTACACGAAGAACCTTCATAGCTCTTACGCAAATCCGCATGGGCATCGATTTGCAATACAGTTATATCATTGAAGCATTCGTTAAAAGCACGAATAGTTCCAATGGAAATACTGTGTTCTCCGCCAAAAATGGTAACAAACTTGTTCCTTAGAATATAATCCTTAACCGTCTTGTGTACTTTATCGACCATTGCCTCCGGAGATGATTTTTCGGTGATCGGATCGGCCAAATAAACTCCTTGTTTATAAACTTCTGTTTCGGTTTCAATATCGTACAGTTCCATATTCTCTGAAGCGTTTAAAAAAGCTTCCGGACCTTTATCAGCTCCTTTTTGCCAAGTGCTGGTTCCATCGTAAGGAACTGGAATTAATACAATTTTGCTCGTTTCGAGTGCCGCATACTGTTGTGGTATGCCTGCATAAGTTTTAGTCGTCATAACCTAAAATTGATAGCAATTGTTTGCTTGTTTGTTGTTCTGAAAATAATTCTGTGTGAATATTTCCTTCTTTATCTTTATCTATTAAAATATGTTTCGGTGAAGGGATCAGACAATGCTGAAGTCCTCCAAAACCTCCAATGGATTCTTGATAGGCTCCCGTATTGAAAAATCCAATGTACAAAGGACGGTCCTTTCTGAATTTTGGAAGGTAAATGGCATTCACATGCTGTTCACTATTGTAATAATCGTCACTATCGCAGGTAAGTCCGCCTAAGAGCACCCTTTCATATTCATCATTCCAACGATTTACGGCCAGCATGATAAATCGTTTATTGATCGCCCATGTATCGGGTAGGGTGGTGATAAATGATGAGTTGATCATATTCCATTTCTCCCGGTCGTTCTGCTGCTTTTGGTACAACACTTCGTATATGGCACCACCGCTTTCTCCCACAGTAAAACTTCCGAACTCGGTGAATATATGAGGAACCGGCACGCCTTCTGTTCCACAGGTGATGTTTATTTGATTTACGATCTCATCCACCATATAGCTGTAATCATACTCGAAGGCGAGGGAGTTTTTTATTGGAAACCCTCCGCCAATATTTAGGCTGTCCAAAGTTGGACAGACTTTTTTCAATCGGGTATATACTTTCAAACATTTCACAAGTTCGTTCCAATAGTAGGCATTGTCCCTAATTCCTGTATTGATGAAAAAATGCAACATTTTCAGTTCCACTTTTTCATTGTTCTTCACTTGTTCTTCATAAAAAGGAACGATGTTCTTGTATCCTATTCCCAGACGAGACGTATAAAATTCGAATTTGGGTTCTTCTTCCGAAGCGATCCGGATCCCAATTTTAAAATCCTTTTCAATGACACCGGAAAGGAGACCTAATTCTTCGTAATTATCGATAATGGGAATACAATTTTCGTGACCGCCGTTTATTAGTCTGCCAATGTTTTCAATGTACTCATCTCTTTTAAATCCATTGCATATGACAAAGGTTTCATTGGAAATCTTTCCTTCTAATTTAAGATTTTCAACAATATTGATATCAAAAGCAGAAGAGGTTTCTATATGGATATTGTTCTTTAGGGCTTCATTCAACACATGCTTAAAGTGAGAGCTCTTTGTACAATAGCTATAATTATAGGTCCCTTTATAATCATGCTTTTTGATCGCACGATTAAACCACCTTTTAGCCCTTCTAATGTTATCGGAAATTTTCGGTAGATAGGTGAACTTTAGGGGAGCCCCATACTGTTCAACCAATTCCATAAGATCGATATCATGAAAAAAAAGACTGTCTCCTTCTAGATAAAATTCGTCTTGTGGAAAGTGATAGGTTTGATCAATAAGATCAATATATTTAGTGTTCATCGCTGTTTACTTCTTCAAATTGGAAATTAGGAATTGCATCCTCTATGATAAATATAGAAAAGTTTGGTTCGAAAGTCCTAAAAATCTCATACAATTATGGGTAATAATGCCCAAACTTTCTTTCGCAGAAGTACAGTAACCCATTGTCCGTTGGAAATAGCAGATAACTTTAATTTGGGAATCCTTAGCCTATTCATCTCTGTCGGATAAGACTTCCTGATTTTCAAAAACCTAAATGTAAAATTTCCTTTCAATGGTTGTAATAAAAACGGGGCAAATGTAATTTTTTTTCCGAGAAATAAAACGGTTGCTCTATTATTTTGGAAATTATTTTTTTACGCATTTATAACATGGAAAAAAGGTTGATTTCCTCATTGGTCAGCATACGCCATCGCCCTCTTGGCAAGTCTTTTTTGGTAAGGTGTGCCAAGGTAACGCAATCCACTTTTACCACTTGATACCCCAAATGCTCAAAAAGGTCGCGAATGATACTATTTCCCAAATTCTTAATTTTAAGTCCTACCTCCTTTTTAGGAGCATTCTCCACATAACTTATCTCATCTACCTGTATTTCCTTTCCGTCCAATTTTATTCCTTCTTTTATTTTTTGAAGGTGTTCTCCTTTGAGATTCTTATCCAACTCAATATGAAAAAGACGTGGCAATCCCTTTTTATGAAGTTTGTTCATTAGCTCATCATCGTTCGTAAAAAGCAATAATCCGGTTGCATTGCGTCCCAGTCTTCCAACAGGTTTCACTTTTGCCGAGGTGGCATTTGAGATCAAATCCATTACTGTTAAACCCTTTGATTCACTCGTAGTGGTTGCTACCGATTTCGGTTTGTTCAAGAGGATATAAGTAGTTGGTTCCGGGTTGATCCTTCGGCCGTCAAATTTTACTTCCTCATTCGGCTGTACCTGATATCCCATCTCATTAACCACCTTACCATTTACCGTTACCAAGCCGGTTGCTATATAGGTGTCTGCTTCTCTACGAGAGCATATCCCGCTATTAGCTATGTATTTGTTGAGGCGTATGCCTTCTTTCTTTAGAGAAGAAGTTTCCGCTTTTTTGGGTCTTACAGCTTTGGTGTATTGACCTTCTTTTCTGAAAGGGGCATTTCCTCTGGCATTACTTCCTTTTCGGCTATTTCCTTCCCCTCTTCCTGAAGCATTTCCTTTACTGGTTGAATCTCTTCTGCTCATAGCTTTCCCTAATAGGATAATTAAATTTTTTGCAAAGATAGAGAATAAAAACGTCTGCCGTATATTTTGAGACGATAACGAAAGTAGCCTTTTTTACAGATGAGCAAGAAACCGATTTATTAAAAGATCCACATCCAGCAAAACGATACTGAGCACTCCGATCACGATTCCCAATTTCAAAATAGTGTGCAGTAATATGTAGTGTATTTTTTGGGCCGATAACCACAAGAAAACCACAAAGACAATAAGGGCAACGATCGTAAAATAAAAGTAATATCCCATATAGCCAATGTCAAAATATTGCAGTAAAAAGTAGACCGGAATCAAGGTGAGAACGGCCAAAAGGGTAAGCATTATTTTCGAAACTCGTTCCCCATAAACAACCGGTATAGTTCTGTAATTTTGGGCCAGATCTCCGGTAATATTCTCCAGATCCTTTACCAATTCCCTCATGCTTATCAGTAAAAAAAGAAAAGTAGCATGCACAAAAATGACCAACGCAAAGTTTTGATAATAGATAAAAACGGCAAAAAAAGGAACGACTGCCAATACCGCTGCAGTTAAATTTCCAATAAACGGGTACTTTTTGAGTCTATGCGAATAATACCACAAAACGAAAATATAGATAGAAAAGAAAAGAACGGCTCGAAACGATACGTAACTGGCTAACACTACCGAAAGAAAATTAAGGATGAAATAGGCCGATAGCTTCGTACGTTGACTCACCAACCTGTCTAACATGGTCTTGCGGGGTCGATTGATCAGATCCTTTTCTCGGTCGTAGAAATTATTGATGATATACCCTCCTGCAATAGCGGTTGAAGAAGCTAACACCAACATCAATAAATTGAGATCGAAAATCACTTTTCGTACGGGCAGATCGGGGGCTAAAATATAAATAGCGGTTAAATATTGTGCTAAAACAATAATAAGGATGTTATAACCACGAACCACAGAAAACAAACCGAAAAGTTTCCAAATGAAGTGTTTTTGTTTTCTGCTCAGCATATGGAGCGGCTTTTAGAAGGAATCTTAAAAGTTATAGACCACTTCCATCTTGTGACCTTTAAGTGCTTTTTTAGCCACCTCAATATCTTGGGTAAAACCAAGCATATAGCCTCCGCCTCCGGAACCACATAGTTTGAGGTAATAAGCATTCGTATCGATCCCCTTTTTCCAAAGAGAGTGAAATTCAGTAGGGATCATTGGTTTGAAATTGTCCAACACCACTTTTGAAAGATGTTTGATATTTCCAAAAAGTGATTTAACATCTCCTTTTAAAAAATCTTCCACACAGGCATCGGTATGTTTTACAAATTGTGTCTTCAACATATTACGGAAGCCCTCCTGTTTCATTTTTTCCATAAAAATATGAACCATGGGAGCTGTTTCCCCTGTCATTCCACTATCCAATAAGAACACGGCTCCTTTTCCATTCTCAGTTTGGGAAGGAATACCGGCCGGCTCAATGTTGTCTTTGGAATTGATCAAAATAGGCAAACTTAGATAGCTGTTTAACGGGTCAAGACCTGAAGATTTTCCGTGAAAGAAGGATTCCATTTCTGCAAATATGGATTTCAATCGCAGCAGCTTTTCACGTGTTAAATTTTCGAGTATGGTGATTTTATTTTCGGCATATTTATCATAGATAGCCGCTACCAGAGCACCACTACTTCCTACTCCATAACCTTGTGGTATACTGGAGTCAAAAAATAATCCGTTGGCAATATCTTTTTTTAAGGATGCTAAATCAAAGGTGACCAACCCGGATTGTTCTTTTTGCAAATTTTCCAGATACTCTGAAAATCGACGTAAATTATCATTCGACTTGAATGTGTGCACCGTATGATGTTTATCAATCTTTAGCGCTCCGTTATAAAAGTTGTAGGGGATAGAAAGTCCTTTGGAATCTTTAATGATTCCGTACTCACCAAAAAGTAGGATCTTCGAATAGAAAAGGGGACCGTGCATTAGCTTGTTACAAGTTCAGTATAAATATACGTTTTTTCAAATGAAATAAAACTTGGGGACAAATATAAGTTATCAAGGTTAAATAGCATGTGAAAATTTTGCGAAAGTGTGTCCGGAATAGTTAAGAAAAAATATTTAGTATCTTGAAAACGAAAACATTGAAAATGAAAAAACAGATTACCCTTCTCTTTTTTTTACTATTCCACTTTATCCTATGCGCACAAATGCATTATTGGACGGGAGCAGGAGGGGATAGCAACTGGTTCAACGGAAATAATTGGGATACCGGGGAAGTTCCTGCCGCCGGAAGCGTGGCGACCATCTCAGGTAATTTTACGGTGGAAATTGTCGATCTGCCTGCTTTTGCAGCTATCATCGACATGGATAACGGGGCTATCTTGACCATTGAAAATAATGTAACACTTACCCAGGCTATATTTACGGAAAGCTCCAATACCATCATTTGGAGAAAGGGAATCGTTGAAGGCGGCATCTTCAACCAGGGACTTTTTGTGATCGAGTCGGCAGAGATCAAGCGATTCAATAATGCTTTTTTTGTGAATTACAATCGTATTAGTATTCTGGATTCGAGTTTAATTCAGCTTGCCAATACCGTCACTATAGACAATGAGGAAGGTGCACTTATTTCAATTGACGGAAGCGGCGGTCTCAATGAAATAAGTGGGACAGCCACTTTAAACAATCATGGTCTCATCTCCATGTCATCCAATAACTCGAACGGTTTTTATATGGTCCTGGACATCAATAATCATGGCACAATCGCTGTGGATGAAAATCAAACCATGCTCATTTTAGTGGGTTCTCAATTTTTTATAAATGAAGCTACCGGGATCATGGAAGGAAAAGGCTCCTTTGACATCACCGCCAATTTTACAAATCATGGAACTATTTCTCCCGGAGGCTCTGATCAAGTGGGTATTTTAGAATTTGTAAACAACCTGGATTTTCCCGCCGACTCCGTTTTAGAAGTTGATATTTATGGAACACAACCGATCGATCATGACGTTTTTGAGATTTTTGGATTTCCGGTCCTGGAAGGAAATTTCGATGTAAAGATTCACTCCGAATTGACGCCGGGAGATGAAATAACAGTGATCATTGCCAATAGCATCGTTGCTTGTAATTTACCAAGTGAGGTATCCGCCAATTATGGATCGAATGATGTCTATAATTTTGAAGTGATCTGCGAAAGTACTTCCGTGAAGCTCAAACTCATCTCTATCTTATTGAACACGGATGAGCCGGCGAAGGGCACACCAAAAATTCAGCTTTTTCCGAATCCTACTTTCGGAGAAGTTTTTTACACCCTTGATTCCATAGAACCGGAAGATGTTGCGAATACAAAGTTGGAGATCTTTAATTTATTGGGGCAGTCGCTGCTGAAAATTACCTTAGAACCGAGCACCGAAAGTTTCGATATTTCTCAATTAGAAAATGGTGTCTATTTGCTGGAATTAAAAGATCAAAGTGGCTTGAGAGCTTCTACTAAAATCGTAAAACAATAATTTATACGAGCCTTGCTCCCTGTCCTGCTTGATCGTGAATGAGTCTGCCATCAGCACAAAATTGACGTAATTCGGCATCAATAAAGTCCTGCACCGCCATTTTTTCTTTTGCAGGATACAGTACATGTACGTTCGCTCCTGCATCCAGGGTAAAACACAGCTTACTGCCGGTTTCCTTTCTGAACGACCAAATCCGATGAATAATTTCCAGTGTATTCGGTTTCATCAATATAAAGGCAGGATCAGAGGTAAGCATCATAGCATGTAATGAAAGGGCTTCGTTCTCTACTATTTTAATAAATGCTTCCAAGTCTCCTGACTTTAATACCGGGATCATTTTAGTAAGATTATCACAGGCTTGCCGAAATCGAGTTTCCGCATACGGATGTTGATGCATCAAATTATGACCCACGGTACTGCTCACTTCTTTTTGTCCGGTTTCCACCAATAAGATAGTATCCTGGAAATTTCCAAAAATTTTATGAACTGAGTACGGGAGCTTGGTCCCATATAAGTCGGAACTTCCGACAATATGTTCATGCATTCCCCATACCACAAGCGGGCCTTCCACACTGCGGGCTGCGCTTCCGCTTCCTAAACGAGCCAGAAAAGAAGCTTTGCGTTTGAATTCTTCCTCAGAATAAGGCTGATCCAACAGCTGTTGTTCCAAGGCTAAAAGACAAAGCGCCAAAGCACTCATACCACTGGCAGAAGAAGCTATTCCACTGCTATGGGGAAAACTGTTGGAGGTTTCCACTAAAAATTCATAGTCCTTTAAAAAAGGCATATACGGCTCAATTCGTTCAAAGAATTTTAGAATTTTGGGCTCAAAGTTAGGCACACGCTTCCCGTCCATCTGAACTTCTATCCGATAATCTTCGGAATCTTTCCTCTTAAAGTGCAGCTTTGTTTGGGTATGGCACGCATCCAGGGTAAAACTGATCGAAGCATTCTTTGGAAGCTGTTCACCATATTTACCCCAATATTTTACAAGTGCAATATTACTGGGAGCCTGATAGGTAATTTTTCCATGAGACGGAAAATTCCGATAGGTGTTGGGAAAGAATTGTTTCGTCGCAGACATTCCATTTAGTTATCGGTTGCAAATATAACCAAAACCATTTCCAAAAGTGATCAAACCGCAGGAATCCAATTATATTCGATCCTTAAAATCCTGCTACAATTGTTCTAAATATTCATTTGCAAACCCTTCGCACAGACTTAGCGTATCCGTGATGTCCTCCAGGGTGGTCCTCGGATTGATCAAACACATACGCAATACCACTTGTTTATTTAGAACGGTAGTCACTAATAAAGCCTCTTTGGAAGCGATGACTTTTTGAGAGATATACTGGTTTAAAGCATCTAACTTTTCTTCACTCAGTACTTTTTGGAAAGCATTATACCTAAAGTTGATCACCGCCAGAGTAGCCGGCGAGATCACTTCCCAATGGCGGCTATTTCTAAGCAAATCCTCCACCTGTTCAGCGAGTTCAATGTTGTAATCAATAGCTTCTTTAAACGCATTTAGGCCAAAGGTCTTCAACGTCATATAAAATTTTAAAGCACGAAAACGTCGCGTGAGCTCAATCCCATGGTCGTAAAAATTGATCTCCGAAGTATTCCCTTCCACGTCTCGGAGATATTCCGGCTTTTCGGTAAATGTATTTTTCAGCCACGTATGATTCCGGATAAGTAAACAACCTATTTCATAAGGTTGAAAGAACCATTTGTGAGGATCTACAGTAAGTGAATCGGCTTTTTTGATCCCTTTTAAGAGCGTACTACCATTATGCGCCAGGATAGCGGCGCCCCCATAGGCACCATCTATATGAAACCAAAGATCCTCCTGCTTACAGATCGCAGCGAGCTCGGAGAGTGGATCTACGGTTCCTGTATTCGTCGTCCCCGCAGTGGCAATAAGACAAAAAGGAAATAATCCCAATAGTCTATCTTTTGCAATGGCATTTTTCAATTTTGACACCCCGAATTTAAACTCCTGATCGGTTGGTATAATGCGCACCTGGTCTTTTCTAAAACCCAGGGTTCTAATTGCTTTTATATTCGAAGAATGTGCCTGATCCGACATATAGATCACTGCATTTGAAAAGTCGTCACCACATTTCACCCGTCTGGCCGTAGCGATGGCAGTAAGATTTGCCATGGAACCTCCACTGGTAAAAATTCCTCCCCCTTTTTTCTTCGGAAGACCAAATAGCTTTAGCAACCAAGTTATGGTAACAATTTCCAATTCCGCAGCCACCGGAGAAGCCGCCCAACCTCCTGAAAAAATATTGTATCCGGAGGCAAGTGCATCGCCCATGGCACCTATAAAATTACTGGGTCCCGGTACAAAAGAAAAGGCCCTTGGATGCGCCACGTTGGTACTTTTGGCCATTACCTTCTCGAGCACAAACTGCAATACCGTTTCCGGGGGTAAGGGATGCGCAGGAATATCCTCCAAGAAAAGATCATCCATTTCTTCCCTGGAGCCGGAGGCTACCGGAAGCTTTTCACGCATGTTGTCAAAATGTTCTGCAATAGCATCAACGACTTCATAGCCATAGGTGATCATCGCTTCTTTCGATAGGGTGAATGCCGGAGTTGTCTTCTTCATTTAAATCGATTTGTCCTGAAATTGCGTCAAAATTAGTTAGAATTAAAAGCTTTAAAAGTGACACTTGTCATATTACAGAAATAAGAAAATTAATCATTCTAGAGTTCCTGAACGACTGTGTAAAGCAGATTTCATTTCAAAATTGCTCCATTTTATTTTTGCGCCTGAAAACTATTGAATTCAGTCTCCCTATTTCATTGCCAATGCAACCAGGAAGCCGCCGGTCCAGGCATTCTGAAAATTAAATCCGCCCGTAATAGCATCAATATTCAATACTTCCCCTGCGAAATAAAGACGGGGATGTATCCTACTTTCAAAACTCTTAAAATTTACTTCCTTGAGATCAACACCCCCGGCCGTTACAAATTCTTCTTTAAAAGTACTTTTCCCTTTTACCTGAAACGTAGATTGAGTAAGCTGCTCCACCAAGCTTTGAAGCTGTTTGTTTGAAGTGTTGGCCCAGATCTCTGAGGAATCAATTCCTGCCGCAATGAGCAAATTTTGCCATAAACGTTTGGGAAGATTAAATTGCGCATATTTAGAAAGAGTTTGTTTGGCAAAGGTTTGTTTGAGGTCCAATAAATTTTCAAAGGCTTGGCCTGAAGTGATATCATTCAACCAATTCACTCTAATAGGAAATTGATATTGAACCGGTTCTAATAGGCGGGCCCCCCAAGCAGACAATTTTAAGATCGCAGGACCACTCATTCCCCAGTGCGTGATCAATAGCGGTCCTTCACTTTGCAGCACGCTCTTCCCTTTTTCATCGATAATTTCTACGGTTGAGTTCGTAGCAACCCCGGGTAGATCATGAATACGGACATCTTCAATATTAAAGGTAAACAAAGAAGGGACCGGAGGAACAATGGTATGTCCCAGGGATTCTAAGATCTTCCAAATTTTCGGATTGCTTCCGGTAGTAACCACAAGGGATTTGGTCTCAAATACTTCAGCATCCGTAGCAATCCTAAACCCGCCGGTTACCACTTTTAACTGCTTCACCGCACAATTCTTTCTCAAATCTATCCCCAAACGTATGGATTCCGCTAAAAAACAATCGATGATTGTTTGCGAGCTATCGGAAGCAGGGAATATCCTGCCATCTTCTTCCATCTTTAGTGCAACACCCCTTTGTTCAAACCATGCCATCGTATCACCTGTCATGAACTTATGAAAAGGCCCCAGCAATTCTTTTTCCCCTCTGGGATAATTCGTTGATAATTCTTTCGGAGAAAATTCCGCATGGGTCACATTGCAACGACCCCCTCCCGAGACCTTTACTTTCGTAAGCACCTCACTGCCTCTTTCCAAAATAGCAATGTTTGCCTCTGGTAGATTTTCTGCCGCATTGATCGCCGTAAAAAATCCGGCAGCACCACCACCAATGACTATTATATCGTACGTTTTGTTCACTTTCCAAATTTACAGAATAAGTCGGCGATCGGGTTATAAATTGAAGTTTTTAAAAAATGATAAATAAGTGCGGGTAAGTTTTTTGTAGGAAAAACTAAATTCAAAAAGAAAAAAGAGTAATTTTCATGTATCAACAACTAAATCAACACATTATGTTTTCAAAATCAAACTTACTTAGTGCAGTAGCCACAGCTATTTGGGGCTATTTCGGAGGATGGCTTCTTTGGGGTATGCTGGTCGACCCTATTTTACAAGATCACAATGCCACTATCGGTATTATGAGAGAGGAGCCTGATATGTTTCATCTTATTATAGGTTGTCTCCTAGTGGGGTTTATCTTTTCAACCATTTACAGTAAATTTTCTCAAGGCAATCACAGTGCCTCTTCGGGAATAAATTATGGGATCTGGATCGGTCTTTTGCTTGGTTTGGGAGAAGGAATGGTGAATATGTCGGTGATGAATATGTTGGATTTTACCGGAACGATCATCAATGCGATCACCTATGTAGTGTTTTATGCCATCATGGGTACCGTAGCCGGGGTAGTGTATCAAAAGACCGCAGCTGCTTAACGATTTCCCGTTTATAAATTAAAAAAGCTTCGTGGATCACGAAGCTTTTTTTGTGCGGCTGAAGGGAGTCGAACCCCCACGCCTTGCAGCACTAGATCCTAAGTCTAGCATGTCTACCAATTCCATCACAGCCGCATAAGGACGGCAAATATACATAAGATTTGTAATTTACAAACTATCTTCCTTTCAAAAATTGTAGCTTTTTGTAACTTCGTAGCACTTCAAAAAACAATACATGAAAAGTGCAAAATCCTATATCGCAGAAAATAAACAACGATTCATCGACGAATTAATTGAATTGTTAAAAATACCATCCATCAGTGCCGATTCAGCCTATAAGTCAGACGTCATCAAAACAGCCCAGCTGGTGAAATCAAGTTTGGAGAAGGCGGGATGTACCACCGTGGAAATATGCGATACCCCGGGAAATCCGATTGTTTACGGCGAAAGAATTATTGATCCAAAGCTCCCGACGATCTTAGTCTATGGGCATTACGACGTGCAACCTCCGGATCCTTTGAATTTATGGGACAGTCCACCATTTGAGCCCATCATAAAGAAAACAGAACTTCATCCGGATGGAGCCCTTTATGCAAGAGGCTCCTGTGATGATAAAGGCCAGATGTATATGCATGTAAAAGCCTTGGAATATATGACCGCCACCGGACAACTACCCTGTAACGTGAAGTTCATGATCGAAGGAGAAGAAGAAGTAGGCAGCAAGAACTTGGGAGGATTCGTTCAACAGAATCATGAAAAATTGGCTAATAATGTTATCCTGATCAGCGATACGGGAATGATCGCAAATGATATCCCTTCCATCACGACCGGACTGAGAGGTTTAAGCTATGTCGAAGTGGAAGTGACAGGACCCAATCGGGATTTACACAGCGGATTGTATGGCGGGGCTGTGGCCAATCCTATTAATGTAATGACCAAAATGATCGCTTCCCTACATGACGAGAACAATCATATTACCATCCCGGGTTTCTACGATGATGTGGAGGAGCTGTCATTAGAAGAACGCGCAAAGATGGCAGAGGCCCCTTTCAGTAAGGAAGCGTATTGTAAAGCGTTGGATATAGCCGATGTGTATGGTGAAAAGGGATATACCACCAATGAACGCAATTCCATCAGACCAACCTTAGACGTAAATGGAATCTGGGGTGGCTATACCGGCGAAGGAGCTAAAACAGTGATCGCAAGCAAGGCATACGCCAAAATTAGCATGCGTTTGGTACCTCATCAGGATTGGGTGAAGATCACGGATCTTTTCAAAAATCATTTTGAAAGCATTGCCCCTAAGGGTGTGACGGTAAAGGTCACTCCTCATCACGGCGGACAAGGATACGTCACTCCTATTGACAATATTGGCTATCGAGCTGCGGAGAAAGCATATGAAAGTACCTTCGGTAAAACTCCTATCCCCCAAAGAAGCGGAGGTAGTATTCCCATCGTGGCTTTGTTCGAACAGGAACTAAAGAGCAAAACGATTTTAATGGGCTTTGGACTGGATAGCGATGCTATTCACTCGCCCAATGAACATTTCGGCATTTGGAATTACTTAAAGGGCATAGAAACCATCCCTCAGTTTTTTCATTATTTTACGGAAATGACTAAATAATTAGTGGGTTCCCACGCCGATAGCGTGGTCGCGTCTTCCGCTATATCTCCCAATCAGGATTGGGAGGATGCCGCTGCAACCGCTAACCTGAACCCTTACGTTCAGAACATGGTCACAGCCTATCTTCGTATAAAGCAGGGAGTTCTTATATTTTCTTTACGTATTTGGTGATGATGACGATCTGTTGCCCATCTACCTTGCCTTCAATGTATTCAGCATTCTCATGATCTAAAGATATTCTTCTTACAGCCGTTCCCTGTTTGGCCACCATACTGCTTCCTTTCACTTTCAGATCTTTGATCAAAACCACATTATCCCCTGCCTCCAAAATAGTCCCATTGACATCCCTGTGCACCATTGCATTGCTTTTATCCTTTGCATCACCGGCGGCGGCGGCCCATTCTAGTGTATCTTCATCAAGGTACATCATGTCCAGCAGATCCTGTGGCCAGCCCTCCGATTTCAGTCGGTGCAACATCCGCCAAGCCATCACCTGAACCGCAGGAACAGTACTCCACATACTATCGTTCAAGCAGCGCCAATGATTGGCATCCCGATTTTCAGCATCGTCAAGTTGCGCACTGCAAGTGGAACAAACCAGTATATTTGACTCCAAACCGGCGGAAGGAGAATAAGGTACTTCATAGGCTTGCAATTTCTCGGTTTGACCACAAAGCTCACACTGACTGTTAGCTCTTTTGTTCAGTTCTCTCTCAAAACTCATAGGTGATTATTTATTGCTGTCAAAGGTACTCGAATCCCTCAAAAGTGAAAATTTCCTAATTATTTTTCATTCTATGTTTGTAGAATTAAAATATTTCTCTACATTTGTAGAATATTAGTTAATTCATCTAAACTATGCCACTTTCCAATTCTGAAGAACAACTCATGCAATTGCTCTGGAAGCAACGAAATGCTTTTATGAAGGACCTGATCGATGCGTACCCCGATCCCAAGCCGGCCATGACAACTGTGGCAACTCTGCTAAAAAGAATGCAGGACAAGGGATTTGTTGATTATATCCAACTTGGGCGATCACGCGAATATTTCCCCCTCGTGAAAAAGAGTGATTATTTCAGTAAACATGTAAACAGTTTGATCAAAGACTTTTTCAATGATAGTGCGACCCAATTTGCTTCCTTCTTTACGGAAGAAACTAATTTAAGTAAGGAAGAACTGGAGGACTTGAAGAAACTGATCGAAGAACAAATAGAAAAAAAATAAGGATGGAAATGTATCTTTTAAAATCGACCGTTTGTATTGCCCTAGTTTTTGCGTTTTACAAATTGATCCTGGAAAAAGAAAGTATGCACCGGGTCAAAAGGTTTTACTTATTGGGCGGTATTGTGGCCTCCTTTCTCGCGCCATTAATAACTTTTACAAAATATGTGGAAGCTACACCTAACCTCTCACCTGTGACAAACAATGCAACCATTACCCTACTTCCTTCTCAGATTCAATCCGGTCCTGATTATCTTTCTATTATTTTATGGAGTGTTTATTTCCTGGGGGTTGTTTTCTTTGCCTTTAAGTTTGGTAAAAATCTATTTATAATAACCCAAAAGATCGCTAAAAACCAACGGATCAGAAATAGGAATCTGTTCCACGTTTTACTTAAGATCCCGACCACGCCCCATACCTTTTTTAACTACATTTTTTTGCACAAAGAGACATTCGAAGCGAATGCAATTCCAAATGAAGTACTGCTCCATGAACAGATCCATGCGGAACAAAAGCACAGTCTTGATACGCTCTTTATCGAAGTGGTCCAAATTATTTTTTGGTTCAATCCACTGGTTTACTTGATCAAGCAGGCGATAAAATTAAACCACGAATTTTTGGCCGACCAAGGGGTCCTTGCGCAAGGAACAGACAAGTCCTTTTATCAAAATATATTACTGGCATTCTCATCAGGTGCTACAACGCCTATCATGGCAAATTCAATTAATTATTCATCCATCAAAAAACGATTCACCGTTATGAAAACAAACACTTCCCGGAAAACGAAGTGGCTTAAAAGCCTTTTAATCCTTCCTCTTTTGTCGCTAATTCTATATGGATTTAGTAATAGAGAATTAATGATCGTGCCCGAAGGGCAGTCTTCCCATGCATCGATATTGCAACAGAAGGATCCCACTCCGGCCGAAATTGCAGAATACAACCGTCTGGCGAAAAAATACAATGCGCAATCCAAAGAAACCCGTGTGGTCCCGTATAAGGATTTAATGCGGATGGAAGCCATTTATAAAGGAATGAGTGCCTCTCAAAAGGAAACATCACAACCTTTCCCTGAGTGTCCGCCTCCACCTCAACCGCCAGTTCCGCCAGTTCCACCAGTTCCGCCTATTGCCAGTCTCGAACCCGTGGACCATGTTGTTCGAATGGCTAAGGAAAATGCTGTTTTCTTTTTTGAAGAGCAACCTATTTCATCGGACAAGGCTATTGCGCTAATGAAAGAAAACCGTAATTTAAATTTGGAGACGGTCACGTTTAAAAATAGTAATCCCATCGTAAAAATTTCATCTAAACCTATAACTACGCCCTCAAAAGTAGTATCCCAACCTGCGCCGGACCCGGCGGCAAATTTGGTTGAGATCGCCAAAAGAGGCGGAACTTTTTATGTGAACAAGAAAAAAGTAAGTTCAGAAGAAGCCATCAAAGCAATTAGAGAGAATCAAGGATCTAAGATCGATATCGATGAAACCGATCCCGACCACCCCGTTGTTTGGATCAGCGGTTGTTAAATCTATTTTCAACATTTTAGAACAAAAATAAAAAGCCTTGAAAATTCAAGGCTTTTTTTGTAACAATACGTACATATTTCCGTTCTAATTACCTATTCATCAATCAATCACATCATGCTACAACGCTTTTTTATTTTTTGTTCCGGTGCAGACACCGATATTTTAGAGCAATGTTCCTCCGGTGAAAAAACCAAATACGCCGGAATTGGAGCAACCGTATTCTTTACAGCCGTCATGGCAACCATTGCGGCATCCTTTGCCTTATTCACCGTTTTCGATAATTTGTACACCTCCATTTTCTTTGGGTCTATATGGGGCTTGCTCATTTTTAATTTAGATCGTTTTATCGTTTCCACCATCAAAAAAAGCGATAGTTTTTTTGATGAATTGATACAAGCTTCGCCACGTATATTATTGGCTATTATCATTGCTATCGTTATCTCAAAACCTTTGGAACTTAAAATTTTTGAAAAGGAGATCAATCAGGTTCTCTTGGAAGAAAAAAATGAAATGACCCTCGCCAACAAAGATCAATTGGCATTACAGTTCAATCCATCCATAGAAGCACTTGTAAATGAAAATGAATTGCTAAAGAAAGAGATTGTCGATAAGGAATTGGAAGTGAATGCGCTCTATGACACCTATATCGCCGAAGCGGAGGGTAGGAAAGGAACGGAGATCATCGGGAAAGGTCCGGTGTATAAAGAAAAACGTGATAAACACGATGCCGAATTGGCGGCTTTGCAAGAGCTGCGAAAAGTGAATGGTGAAAAAATGGCGATCAATGAGGCCACAATGGCTGGACTCACCGCTGATTATCAAAAGAAAGTGGCCGAGACCCAACCTGTCATTGATGGATTTGACGGTCTCATGGCTCGCGTGAATGCATTGAACAAATTACCCTGGTTGCCTTCCTTGTTCATATTCCTTTTATTTCTGGCTATTGAGACCTCGCCTATTATCGCAAAGTTACTTTCCCCTAAAGGCGCTTACGATCTGAAGTTAGCCGAACAGGAAGGTGCCGTTGCCTCTTGGGTAACCCAGCAAAAAGCGCAGCGGGATATACTGGTCACTACCGATAGAGAGGTGAACAACCGGGTATATGCCGACATTGCCGAAGAACAAGAACTGTATGATTACAAACGCAAAAAAGCGCGTGAATTGATGCAACTGCAAGCCGATGCGTTTTACAAAAAACAAAAAAGCGTGTTATAAAAAACGTAAGATTCCGGCTGCGAATGCTTTTGCCGCAGCCGGGTGATTGCGCACCCAAAGTTCCGGTTCCACAATTTCCAGTTCGGAAAGGTAAATTTTACCACTTTCATCCCAAATAATATCTGCACGACCATAAGCAGGTACGGGACTGCATGCCGCAAAGACCTTTTCCGCAAAGTCTATTTCGGCTTTTGTGGCTCTATAAGGATGCACTGTCCCTCCAAAATCATCCTGTACTCGAAAATCCCCTTGTTTTGCCTTTTTCAGAATGGCATGTGTAAATTTTCCATTGAAGACCATAAGGGACGCTTCTCCCCTGGTCGTTATTGTTTTTTGATACTCCTGAACCAACATATCTCTTTCCGTCACCAGTTGCTTAAAAAGGGACTCCTTTTCTTCTCTATCCGGTCGCAAGATCTTATGTGTATGAAAAGCAGCCCCTGACACAGCCGGTTTGATCACAATATCCTCCCATCCCATTCGATCACAACATTCATCCAGGGATTGCCATTTTCCTTTATCTACAAAATAAGTGGGAACTATTTGGATGTCCCGCTGTTCCAGATCGCGCAAATAATGTTTATCAATATTCCATTCAATTAAACTAAATGGATTGATCAGGATCGTTTTATCCTTTATGCTTTCCAGCCATGGCCAGAACTCATCGAAACGTTCAAAATAATCCCAAATGGTACGAAAGACCACTGCTTTTGTCTGGGTCCAATCATAATCAGGATCATCCCAATAGGTTCTTTGGACCACAAGACCATGTGCTTCCAGAGCGACTTTCAAATACGCATATTCATCTAAAATGTTTTGGATATAGGGAGTGACCTCTACAGGCTGATGATACGGTTTACAGGTGAGAATGGTAATATCGATCATTGGAAAATGAACTAATTTGCTTTGATTGCAAAGTAATTCAGATTATCGCTCAAATCCAATAGTTTTACATTCTTAATGGCATTTCTTAAGGCATCTTTTTCCTGAATCACAAAATCATGTATTGGACAGGGATTTTCCGCATTGCAGAAGTCGAAGTTCAAAACACATTGTTGAAATCGATCCTTTCCTTCTATGGCCACAATCACATCCATGACCGATTGCTTTAATTGATTTTCCGTAAGAAAGAATCCTCCATTCGGTCCTTTCGTTGAAGAGATCATATCCAGTTGTGCCAATTGTTTCAAAAATTTCGAAAGAAAAGCTTTGGGAATATTCGCTGACTCGGCTATTTGAACAGCCGTAAGCTTTTGCTCGGCATTTCCGTGCTTAGAAATATAATGCAATGCCTTGATGGCATATTTGGCCGTGTGTGATAACATGGAGCTAAGTTAATAAACAAATATATTATATTATAAAAATACCTGAAAGTCTTTTTATATGATAAAAGTCATAAAATATGAATCCGTCTCCCATTACTTTTACCTTCAATTAATCCAACACGTTATGAAGCAATACATTTATATTTTTGTTCTTATCTGTAGTTCCATTTTCATCAGTTGTGGTGATGGCAACACTGAAAAAAAATCGGAATCCATTAAAATCGGTACAACACCCAAAGAAGAATCCCCAGTAACAACTCAGAAATCAGACGCCTCCTCCATGATCGACCTCACTAATAAAGGAATAGGCCCTATAAAGAGTCTAACGCTGGGCGCAACCATCGATGATGCATTAGCGCTCAAAGGTCAGGAAAACTTTAAATTAAAATGCACGGCTTGTCATAAGCCCGATAAGAAGTTTATCGGTCCTGCCCCAACGGGTATTTTGGAAAGACGTTCTCCGGAATGGATCATGAACATGATCCTCAATCCTCAGGAAATGGTGGAAAAGGACCCCATCGCCAAGCAATTATTGATCGATAACAATGGTTCTCCCATGGCCAATCAAAGCCTCACTGAGGAAGAGGCCAGAAGCATCCTAGAATATTTCAGAACACTTAAATAATAACCTGAATGGACTTTGTGCCATTTCATTCTTAAACCAACAACCAATGAAAACAAGTAAAATTATTTCGTTCTTTTTGATCCTTGTTTTTTTCAGCCTAAGTTGTAAAAATACTACTGAAACTGAAAACACAGAGGCCGTTGACACTCCGGCTTCTGTTGATACTGAAAAGCAAGGTCAGGCCTTTTTAAGGGATGACGAAGCGACTCCCAATGTTCTTAACATTGCGATCGGATCCAAAGACCACACCACACTTGTCGCTGCAGTACAAGCGGCTGAACTCGAAAATGTATTGGTCAATACAGGACCTCTAATGGTCTTCGCTCCCACCAATGAAGCATTTGCTGCTTTACCGGAAGGAACCGTTGAAAACCTGCTGAAGCCGGAAAACAAAGCGCAATTAGCCTTTATTTTAAAGCATCATGTTACACCCGGAAATTACACCAAAGAGTTCTTGAAAAAATTCAAAACCCTTGGACAAGCAAGTAATCTCAACGTGACCGTTGAGGTAGTTGGAGATGATGTTTTTGTAGGAGGCGCCAAAATCTTGGCAAGCGTACCTGCAGGTAATGGAATTGTTCATGTTGTAGATAAAGTAATCCTTCCTCCCAATTAATCATCTAAAAAAATAATACAAATGAAAACAAGCTTAAAAATAGTTCCTATTATGATCGCCTTGGCATTTATGACGGGCTGTGATAAAACAGGAAATACCAATAAAAAGAAAGGTGCTCTAGGCACGAACGCCGCAGAAAAAGTATATGTGGCTCCCGGTGAATATGACGAATACTATGCCTTTGTTTCCGGTGGATTCAGCGGTCAGCTTTCTGTATACGGTCTGCCTTCCGGACGACTCTTTAAAGTGATCCCGGTTTTCTCGCAAGATGCCGAAAAAGCATATGGGTATAATGAAGAAACCAAACCCATGTTAAATACTTCTCATGGTTTCGTACCTTGGGATGATTCGCACCACCCTGATATTTCACAGACAAACGGTTCATTGGATGGAAGATGGGTTTTTATCAATGGAAATAATACTCCTCGCATCGCTAAGGTGGATCTAACAACTTTTGAAACGACAGAGATCATTGAACTTCCCAATAGTGCCGGGAACCACAGTTCTTCTTTCGTTACAGAAAACACCGAGTATGTGGTAGCAGGAACTCGTTTTTCTGTTCCTATCCCTCAAAAGGATATGCCGATCAAAGAGTATAAAGGCAACTTTAAAGGGGCTTTATCTTTTATCAGCGTAGATCCTGAAGATGGTGGCATGGACCTGAAATTTCAAATTCTGATGCCAGGATTCAACTACGACCTTGCACATCCCGGACGCGGCGCGTCCCATGGTTGGTTCTTTTTCTCTACCTATAATACAGAAGAAGCAAGCACTTTATTGGAAGTGAACGCTTCGCAAAACGATAAAGATTTCATCGCTGCCATCAACTGGAAAAAAGCCGAAGAATATCTTAAAGAAGGTAAAGGAAAGAAAGTTCCTGCCCGTTATGCGCATAACACCTATAATGAAACAACTCATATGGCTACTTCTACCATGATGGAAGAAGTAATGACGCTTGATGCATCCGAATTACCGGGACTGGTATATTTGTTACCTACCCCTAAATCTCCTCACGGTTGTGACGTAGACCCATCGGGAGAATATATTGTGGGTAGTGGTAAACTTTCTGCCAATCTAACCGTTCATTCATTTACCAAAATGTTAGCCGCTATCGAGGCTAAAAGCTTTGAAGGTGATGCTTATGGTATTCCCATCTTAAAATTTGAAGATGTATTGGCAGGTGTTGTCGACCAAGCCGGATTAGGCCCACTGCACACAGAATTTGATGGGAAAGGAAATGGATACACCAGTTTCTTTATTTCTTCAGAAGTGGTAAAATGGAAACTTGGAACTTGGGAAGTAATTGACCGTCAGCCTTGTTATTATTCAGTAGGACATATCATGATCCCCGGAGGTAATTCCAGAGCGCCATTCGGAAATTATCTGCTCGCGATGAATAAGATCACAAAGGACCGTTACCTTCCTACGGGTCCCGAAGTTACCCAATCGGCTCAGCTTTATGATATATCAGGTGAAAAAATGGAGTTATTACTGGATTTCCCTACCGTGGGCGAACCTCACTATGCTGCCGGTATCGCTGCAGATATTGTTATGAAGAATTCCAAAAAAATATTCAAATTGGAAGAAAATGCACATCCTTTCGCGTCTAAATCAGAAGCCGATACTAAAGTAGTTCGCGACGGAAAAGTGGTTCATGTTTATATGACAACCATCCGAAGTCACTTTGCTCCTGATAATATTGAAGGAATTAAAGTGGGGGATAAAGTTTATTTCCATGTAACCAATTTGGAACAAGATTATGACGTACCGCATGGTGTAAGTATTATTGGAGCCAATACTTCCGAATTATTGATCATGCCGGGGCAAACCGAAACTTTTGTCTGGGAACCTAAGGAAGTAGGGGTTTGGCCATTCTATTGTACAGACTTCTGTTCTGCTTTACACCAAGAAATGCAGGGTTATGTGCGTGTATCCCCAGCCAATTCAACACTTCCCCTTTCTTGGTCCGTAGGAGAAGACTAGAACTATAAGGAATAAGGTTAGTACATTGTTTTTTTCATATTCCTTTATTAAGGGCGGGGGAACTCCCCCCGCCCTCCATTCAAAAAAAACTTATCATGAAAAAGTCACGACTTATGATGATCCTGGGATCAGTACTCATTCTAGGACTGTTTTTATTCCCGCTTTGGAATATCACACTAGAAGCACCACAATATCCTATTCCCTTAGGAATGGATATCTATATCAATGATTTTTCCGATGCCAACCCCCATGACATTAAGAACATCAATCTCATGAATCATTATGTAGGCATGAAATATATTCCCGAGTCCATCCCTGAGTTTAAAATATTTCCTGC
>JAHEMZ010000094.1 GCA_024643385.1 Flavobacteriaceae bacterium
TGGATAATATATAAACACAGAGATTCCTATTTCCCTCAATAAGCCTATTCATATCATCAATTTTCCTATATTTAGAGTTCAACAACCAAACACATGATCCCTTTCTTCCGTAAAATCAGAAAAAAAATGGCAGATGATAACAGACCTTTAAAGTATATGAGATATGCTGTTGGGGAGATTGTGCTGGTGGTTGTGGGAATTCTGATAGCACTTCAGATTAACAATTATAATGAGTCTAGAAAAACAAAAGAATTTGAACATGATATTTTATTGGATATTTTGATTGCAATGGAGGAAAATTTTGCCCAACTTGACAGGTCTTTTAAATGCAATAAAATGGCCATTGAATCTGCCGATATAATTCTAAATGTAATAAAGGAAAATTTGCCTTATAATGATTCGCTGGATGTTCATTTCTCGAAATCTTTGCAATGGTGCAGCCCTTCTTTTCATAATGCTGGATATGAAAGCCTTAAAACCTATGGAAGACATCTTATAACAAATGATACCCTAAGAGAAAATTTGGGCATTTATGATGCAGGTTGGATGGAAACTTTGGCGCAAAGACAAGAAGACTTTTTCTATTACACAGCTTCTCCGATTTTAGTGGAATATTTTGAAAAAGTTGCCATGCGAACTGAAATGAAACCTTATGACTACAAAGAGCTAAAAAATTCTAAAAAGTATATCAGTGTCCTCAAAACATCAAAGGCTTACAGAGAAGATCAAGTAAAATGGCATAAAGAATGGAAAGAATCACTTGAAAACATTTATAAAATGATTCAAAGAGAATTGAAAAACCAATAACCCTATGATTCCTTTTTTCCGTAAAATCCGTAACCAGCCTGCCGGCGAGGCAGGAAAAATGGCAGATGATAACAGACCTTTAAAGTATATGAGATATGCTGTTGGGGAGATCGTGTTAGTGGTGATTGGGATACTAATAGCCTTGCAGATTAACAATTGGAATGAAGACCGAAAGGACAATGTAAAAAAGATGGTCTTAAAGAAGTCTCTAATTGAGGACCTCAAAAAAGATACGACTCAACTCTGGAATGAAATAAGATACACGACCAAGGCAATTCAATTTCATCAAAAGTTTATCAATATGATGGAAAAGAACGATGCTACGTTAGATACCATTCTTGGCCTTTTTACGTTCCACGATCATGGTCGAATGGGATTGAAAGAACCGAACAAAACAACCTATGAGTCTTTGCTATCCACAGGCGATATTAAAATATTTAGTGATCAAGAAATAGAGGCCATAATGTTGTTTTATGACAAAATTGAAGTGGATTATTATGTGATTCTAGACAGGTATCATTATACGTACGAAAAACTTTTTGAATTAGCGGAAAAATATGGATTTTTAACTAAAGAGAATAAAGACAATCTCATCTATGAAACTTTAAGAGAGAATATGGATAAAAGGGAGTTTATCAGATTGTTTGATGTAGCTGAATATAGTTTTCTTGGAACTCTATCACTCAGTAAAAATCGTTCAGAGCGGTTACTAAAAGACACAAATAATTTATTGAAAGTCCTCAGTGATGAAATCAATTGATTATCATTTAACATTCAACAACCAAACACATGATTCCATTCTTCAGAAAAATCCGTAACCTGCCTGCCGGCAAGGCAGGAAAAATGGCAGATGATAATAAGCCTCTACAGTATATGAGATATGCTATTGGGGAAATTGTGCTTGTAGTGATTGGGATATTGATTGCTTTGCAGATCAATAATTGGAATGAGCAGAGGAAAAAAGATATTTCAATGAAGGGGCATTTAAAAAGTCTTGCTCAGGCAATTCAGCATGACATAAAGGAACAAAGCATTTCGATGGAATTCAATGAATTTCGATTTCATTCTTGGAATTATTTATTAAATATCTCTGGTGTTTATACAGATTCTTTGGAAGACATCTCTAGACCAAGCTCTTATATAGTTCATACTTGGGATGACCCTTATCCTAAAACATTAAATGAAGGTTTTATCAATATAAGTTTAGACCAACTCAATAATCCATTTATAGATATTTATTTTAATCATTCAGCCATTGATGAAATTAATAACTTAGGAGTACTATCCAATTTAGAAAATGATTCACTTAAAAAAAATATTAACGATTATTACTATCATTTAGAGTGGAAATTTGGACCTCAATCAACAAATAGAAGGTATGAATTGGCAAAAGATTTAAGAGTCTATTTAAGGGATAATCATGGAATCTCTTGCAATTATCCACCTCACCCTGGGCGCATTATTCAGGTCATAAAGGAAGACCAAAATGTAGTGATTATGCTCAAAGATTTAATAAAAACTTCCCACCGCCATTACTGGGTTACGAAAAATTTGCGAGAATTTGGAAGTAATCTTGTCGACTTGATTAATAAAGAATTGGATTAACTATTACCATAAATTCATCCCCAATGATCCCATTCTTCAGAAAAATCCGTAAAAAAATGGCAGATGATAATAAACCCATGAAATATGCCAGATATGCCATTGGTGAAATTGTGCTTGTGGTAGTTGGGATATTGATCGCCTTGCAGATTAATACTTGGAATGAGAACCGTATTGACCAACAAAAAGAAAGGCTCATTTTAAAGGAACTTCATAAAGAATTTATATCTAACAAAACACAATTAGATACTGTGCTTCATATCAATAGAAGATCATTTCAATCGGCAAAGTATGTACGGTCAAAATTGCCCATTGATATTGAAAAGGTAAATTTAGATTCCTTAGCCTTTCATCTATATTTTATGGGTTTCACATATACCTTTAATCCTTCAAAAGGGGTTACCAATGCATTAATGAATAGCTCAACATTTAATCTTATTTCAAATGATGAATTACGCCAGCTATTAATCCGTTGGGAGGATATAGTTATAGATTATCAGGAAGAAGAAATTAATGCGAATAACAATTATATCAATCAATTAAAATCATTTGAAAAGAAACATTTTTATTGGGATGACCATAAAAAATGGTTAAAAGACCCACGTGTAGACTTAACTATTCTTGAAAGTATTGAATTCGACAATTACGTTTTGGATAGATATTTGGATTTGAAAAATATCGTTGAGAATAGTCAAGGAGAGTTAGAAAATATGACAAAGACTATAGATGAAATCATTGAACTATCTAAACCAAAAAAAATAGACTAACTCTCAAACCACTCATCAAGACAATGAACATTAGAAACAGGATTCAGAATGGTCTGGACGGGACTCTTCTCCAGCAGATAAGGTACTGAATTCCTGCATAATATATAAACAGAGGGACTCCTATTTCCCTTGATAATCCATTTTATATCGCCAATTTCTCTATATTTAGACTTCAACAACCAAGCTAATGATCCCCTTTTTCCGTAAACTCCGTAAAAAAATGGCAGATGACAACAAACCTCTAAAATATCTGCGTTATGCTGTTGGGGAGATAGTATTGGTTGTAATAGGAATTCTTATTGCCCTGCAAATCAATAACTGGAATGAAGGCAGAAAAGACAGGGTATTGGAGAAAAAACTGCTGGAGAATTTGGCGGATAATTTAGAGCAGAACGAGGATCTGATGAAGTATCGAATCCGTTTTATCAACTTTTTTCGTGATGAAGGGCAGCATATCATAAAGGTCCTCGACCAAAAAATGCCATACCACGATTCCCTCTCTGTGATGTTCCATCCCGCTCTGATGAATACATCCGGGTTTAGACTTTCTGATATGGGATACGAATCTATTAAAGCCAGTGGTTTCGAAATTATCCGGAATGACAGTCTGAAGAAAGAATTAAGTATATTTTTTGAGGAAAGGCAACCGCGTTTTCATGTCGAATTGGAGTGGGGTGATGTAGACAAAGCAGACAGGGAAAAGTTCATAGACGAACATTTTGTTCAGAAGTTTGGAAAGGACGAAAACAAAGTATTTTATATTCCTTTTGAACCGGACCAAATACTGCAAAACTATTATTTTATTGCCCTAATCAATAAAACTGAAGGCCAACGTAATTACTTTATAAATTTGATCAATGATCACAGGGAAGAAAACCAAAGAATCTTGCACCTTGTGAGGGAAGAATTAAAAAAATCTGATTGATTGTATTAAAGAGAGAGATATAAAATTTAAAAAAGAATAATGAAAGCCTAACAACATGTAGAAGCCATGTACATACTCATATATCAGGCTGTTCTGCTTCATTAAAAACCAACTAATAATTCAATGATTAACTTTTTTCGTAAAACCCGTAA
>JAHEMZ010000095.1 GCA_024643385.1 Flavobacteriaceae bacterium
GGAAAAGATGAATTAAGCGATCATCATATTGCGGAAGCGATCCAATATAGATCACTAGATCGGGAGGGATGGTTAGGCTGATGGCAAATACCATCTTAATCAAGGCTGGGGCGAGCATCATGCCTGGGGTTTATCACCAAATCAAATTCGAGAATTTTTGACTATGGCTTTGGTGCTACTCTGAATATCTTCGATAGGGTAAAGTCAGAACAAGTATGAAATAATTGGTTGGATAGCCACGGAAAATGCAGAAACATCAATTTCGGAACAGGAGCAAGAATTAATGTGGCTCCTAGGTACCACCTACCATACCTATCTAAAGAATATCAGCCTGATTGAGCTTGAAGAAAAAAATGAGGCAATAGCCAAGGAAAACCTTAATAATACTGTATAAAATTACAGGATAGGGATCATTCCAACCATTTATTTCCAAAGGCACAATTAAATTACATTACGGCCAAAGTCCGGTGCAGCAATGCTAAATAACATGAAAAGGTATCCAAAATCACGCTCAAACAATTGGTGGGTAATTTGATGATTTAGTCCTGATGGGACAATTTCATCAATTGGATGAAATCTAAAAGGTTGGGAACACCTGTAACAACACTCCCGAACTATTTCATTTCTTTTACACTTGAAGTGCTATGGGCTAACAGAGCCTTTGAATTACTGAATGTAAGAAGTTTCATAAAAATAAGTCAACAATTTCCAGCCATAAGTCCCACAGCCAGGTCCGATGCACCTGGAATCGGATTTCTTAGCATTTTGGATACAGATAAAAGGATAAAATTGGGTATATTCCGGTATATAAAAATCCCACATGGAAAAAAAATTACTCCACATTAAGCCTATTCAGTCGGTGCTTCTCTTTTTATTCCTGCTGTTAGTGCTTACACATACACAAATTTTTGCTCAATCCGGTGATACCCCATTTGTATTACGCATCAACAGCGGAGGAGGCCAGATCAGTTATGGGGACGAACTTTTTTTATCGGATAGATATTATACTGGAAATGGAAAAAGTTATGTTAATAACAATGTAACCTCCATTGCGAATACCACTAATGATGCCATTTATCTGGGCGAAAGAAGCACTACGCAAAATTTAGGCAGTTTTGGGTATGCAATCCCGCTTGACAACGGAAAGTATACGATTAAGCTACATTTTGCTGAAATTTACTGGGGTGCCACGGGTGGTGGTCCGGGAGGTTCCGGCAAGCGGGTTTTCGATGTGACAATCGAGGGGTCACCCGTACTTTCCAATTATGATATTTTTCAGGAAGCCGGCAGTATGTCGGCAGTAATAGAAACTTTTGAGGTAGACATCAATGATGGAGAGTTAAATTTAAATTTTAGCGCAGATGTTAATCAGCCAAAAATTTCAGCCCTTGAAATTATTGGCGAGGTTGTGATTCCCGATCCCGATCCAGAACCCAAACCCGACCCTGGTCCGAATCCGAAGGACGATTTTGTATTACGGATAAACAGTGGTGGGGGACAACTCAGTTATGGAGGAACGGTTTTCGAAGCGGACAAATATTATAAGGGTGATTTGAGAACATATTCCAATAAAAATGTAACTCAAATAAATAATACCACACAAGACGAACTATACTTTACAGAAAGGACAACCAGCTCAGATTTTGGTGAGTTTGCCTACGATATACCATTACAGGATGGTGATTACACCCTTAAACTTCATTTTGCTGAAATTTACTGGGGTGCGCCTGGAGGTGGAAGTGGGGGAACGGGAAAACGGGTTTTCAGTGTGGATTTGGAAGGAGACAAAGAGTTGGTTGATTTTGATATCATTAAGGATGCAGGTGCAATAACAGCCATTATAAAGACATTCGATATAAGCATTACGGACGGACAATTAAACCTCCGCTTTTATAGTTCCAAAAACCGCCCGAAGCTCTCTGCAATAGAGATATTCGGAAGTACAATTACTGAGGAACAAGATGAGGAGCTGCCTCTACTTACAAGGATTAATTCAGGAGGAGGCACTGTCAATGCCGGGGGTATTGCTTTTAATTCCGATATATATTATATAGGAGATGGCAAACCCTTTAGCAACAATAATATTGCTGATATCAAAGCGACAGATCAAGATATAGTTTACAGAACAGAGCGGAGTACAAATTCTGACAAAGGTAGTTTTGGCTATGCGATTCCCGTTACCAACGGCACTTATATGCTGAAACTCCATTTTGCTGAAATTTACTGGGGTGCAACATCGGGAGGTCCAGGGGGCAACAGGCGGCGTGTTTTTGATGTGTCAGTGGAGGGAAATCCTGCAGTCATTAATTTCGACATCAACAAAGAAGTGGGGCCGATGACGGCCGTGATAAAGGAATTTACCACAACGGTTGATGATGGAGAGCTTAATATTGATCTCTCAGCCAGCATTAACCAGCCCAAATTGTCTGCCTTTGAGCTTTTCGGTGATGGCACGATTCTTTCGGCCGATCCTGAAAGTTGTGAATGGAACGATCTTGCGAATTCTTCATATGAACGGCTCGAATCTCAAAGCGCAAAAGTGAATGGAAAACTTTATGTCCTGGCTGGCTTTGTCGCCAATCTTAAAATTACCGACGCAACTGAAATATATGATCCCGTATCCAATTCATGGTCTGAAGGGGCGCCAATGCCAATAGCCGTAACGCATATGGGAACGGCGGTTGCGGGAAATGAGATATGGATTGTAGCAGGCTTTGTTGGGAATCATCCTGGTACGGCCACAAATAAGGTGCAGGTTTACAATACACAGACCAATTCCTGGCGCTACGGACCTAACTTGCCAGCCGCCCGGGGTTCAGGGACTGCGGTTTACAACAAAGGTAAAATACATTTCTTTGGGGGCCTTTTGCCGGACCGGAAAACAGACGTCGGGGAGCATTATGTGCTAGATCTGGCGAATCAGAACCAGGGATGGCAACCAGCAGCACCCCTGCCCAACCCCAGAAATCATCTGAGTTCGGCAAGTGTGGATGGGATAGTGTATGCCATTGGCGGGCAGTATGGCCATGATGCAGGCGTTGATGACCGGAACAATCTCGATGCTTACAATCCTGCTACAAATAGCTGGACCAGGAAGGCGAACCTTCCTTCTGAAAGGTCGCATTTCGAACCTGGCACCATCGTACACAACGGAAAAATAATTATTGCCGGGGGCAGGCGGGGAAATTACTTTTTCGACGATATTACGCAATATGATCCTGCCACCAACATATGGACGGAACTTTGTAAACTTCCTGACCCATTGCTGGCGCCTGCGGCTAAAGTTTTTGGCGATAAATTAGTCATCGCCAATGGCGGGGTGGGAGGAACCTGTTGCCCAGTCAACAATACGAGGTGGCTTTATATTGAACCCGAAGCTAATTCGCTGGTGGCTTTTAAGGCTGCACTTCCTGAGGAGTCGGATACTGGAATCGTGGTTTTCCCAAACCCGACTTCAGATGCTTTTCAGATCGACTTCGGGGAGGAACCACAGACTTTCTTGCTTACGGTTTCGAATTTTTCCGGGAAGGTGGTGGTACATAGGCAATTTAAAGATACCGTATTGCCGGTTATAACCCTGGACGGACCTTCAGGCATATATTTTATGCACTTCAAATTTGCTTCGGGAGACGAATTGGTACGAAAGGTGGTTAAATTATAAAGGCTCGACTGGCTTCATGCGGCTCTATTGTATTTATTGTTCCCAAGGACGTTAAGCGCTCTAGTCTTAAATTAAGATTTATTTCCTATAGATGAATGGAAAAGCAAGTCAGGGGATATAACTTACGGTAGGGATGTCCCCATCTCCCGAGATGACTTAATCTATATCGGCTGGATAGTTTAGACCTTTGGTCTCAACAAACTCTTTACTTAAGAGCTCTTGCTCCTTAATAGAATTTTGGTTTTCTCTGTCTACTGAGATACTGCAGTAAATGTCTAGCATAATTATTGTTTATATTTATTACTCTGTGAAGGTATTGATATCCACATCGAGGTGACCCCCGTGCCTTTCGAAAAACTGTCGGAAGATCGAAAAGGGGAGGGGAGCATCGCCATCCGGAAACGGGTGACCGCAGCGCGAGGGGTACAGACGCAACGCTTCGAAAGCATGGAAAATGTGCACTACAACGCCCAGATGAACAGCAAACAGATCCGACTGTTCTGTGTTTTGGACGGGCCTTCAAAAACGCTCCTCAAGAG